>NZ_JAJSZC010000117.1:0-24548 GCF_036815105.1 Streptomyces sp. IBSBF 3136 | reverse complement strand
GACGCGGAGCCCTCCCCCCTGCCGCCACCCGCCCCGATCGCGACAGCGTTGCACCACATCCCCAGACAGTTGGCCCCACCAGTAAACGAAGCCGCGCCGCTACCCGCCAGCGCCGTCACCGGCACCGATGTCCACGGTGGCGTGCGGAGAGAAGACGCTGTCGGTCTCGAAGCCGCGATCGCAGCTCAGCAGGCGGCCGACCACACCCGCCGCAGGTTGGAACAACTGAGCTGTGACGAGGAACGGCGGCATCAGCGCCAGGCGTGGTTCGAGGCGGCAGCACGCGCACAAGCAGCAGTCACCCGGTACGCACAGGCCAAGCGACTCAATCGGTTCGAGGTAGAACAACGTGTCCGCCGGGCTGCCCGCGAGGAAGCCGGACTGCAACGACCAGGATGTCCGCCTCCCGATCCTCGTCGCTAGAGCACCGAATACTGGGGGGCTGCGGCTAGGTGATCGGACCGCAAAGCCGGCGCTAGGCTGCCGAGCGTGACAAGGCGACAGTCTTCCCGGCCTGCGGGCTCTATGTCCCTCTGTGCCATCTGCAAGAAGCCCTTCGGTACAGCCGCGCAGGCGAAGTCCCGGTCCGGGAAGGTCTGCCACGAGGCGTGCTTGCAGCAGGCGAAGGCTGCGGGCGCGGGCGGCGCGAGCAACCAGCCGCCCGCGCCGCGCCAGCCGACGGTGTCTCGACGTGACCGCTCGGATAAGTCGTCCAAGAAGCCGTCGCCGCCGAAGCTGCAGATGCCCACCCTTGCGCAGATCCTGCGGGTGTCGTGCCCCGCCTGCCAAGCTTCACCCGGTACGGCGTGCACTCTCCGCGGCGGCCACCAGGCCCGTGCCGAGGCGTACCGCGCGGTTGCGGGCGAGCAGAAGGGCAAGGCGCAGGCGCAGAAGAACGCCCGTCGGTCACGGCGGGGGCCTGGTCCCGTCGAGGTGTCCCATGTCGCCCCAGGGGCGGTTCCGCCGCCTCGGCCGAAGCAGGCCGCCTCGCCGTTCCAGAGCCAGCCGGCCCGCTCGCAGACGTGCCCGCGGTGCGAGAAGCCGATCGGGCCCCGCGAACCCGTGGCACCCACGGAGGAAGGGCACTTGGGCCATTACCGGTGCGTGACGGGGCACGGCTTCGATAGCGGCAAGGCCCTCATCGAGTCGGGTGAGACGTTCCGCGCGCGACGGTCGTCCGGATGGCGGCTCGGGGGATCCCCGTCCAGCGCGGGCGAGATCAAGCGGTAGCGCAGCCCTGCACGGGGGACAGCGAGAGGCCTGGTTGCGGGGCTCTACTGGCGGCGGGCCAGCACAACCCCGCCCCCGCAGCCTGCTGATGCACAACCGTCCCTCCAGTCGTGAGCCGCCTGGCAGCCGTCACCGCGCAGACTCGGATGGCCCGGTTGCAGCCTGACGTGGCGGCTGGCGGAGGCACAGGGCAGACTCGGTGCAGAACACGAAAGGGGCGCCGCGAGCCTGCCTACAGTGACTTCGCTTCACTTGACCGGGGCCAGTAGTCCTCCGGCGCACGAGGTGCAGCCGACCCTGCCAGGTCGTAGAGGTGCCGGATCCTGTCCACGAGATCTTGATGATCCTTCAAGTCCACGTTGTCGCTGTCGATCGCGTAGCCGATGAGGCTGAACATCTGGTGGGCCAGGCGCGCATACCTGACGGGAGTCAGAGGCGAGGGAAGGGAGACCCAGGGGTCGCGGTCTGGGTCCGCAGCATGCTGCTGCGCCGCCATGGCCGCGCGGTGGGCCTCCTCCGACTCCACCGCTTCAAGGAGCCGGGTCGGCCACGGTGTGCGAACGGGAGCAGGATCGTTCTCTCCATTGCGGCGCGCGTGAAGAATCGCCACTTCGTTGGCTCGGGCCACCTTCGAGCAAGAGTCCGCGCGCTGTTGCAAGTCAGGTACGGCTGCCAACGCCTTGGCCAGAGCGATGATGTCATCGCTGTGGTCCAGCGCCCACCGTTGCTCCGCGGTGCGGTCACGCTGAGTTCGAGCGGCCTCGACGCGGTCGTGTTGTGTCAGAGAGTGCCCGACGACGGCATCGATGTCCTTGCGCAACTGCAAGTGCCGCCGTTCCGCCGCCTGTCTGCTCCGCAACTCCAGTGCATGGGCAAGGCGAGACCACGTGATCTTCTTGCGGCGAGCAGCGGCGATGAGCCGCTGCTCATCGATCAAAAACTTCTCCCGCAGGGCCCGTTGCACAAGCAGGGCTGCGAGCAGGTCCGTCTCCGTGCAGTCTTCCGGGACGCCGTACTCGAGGAGCTCGATGACACGGTCGTACTTGGAAGCGACCTCGATTAGCGCCCCGGTGTGCTCCAGAGCACGCGAGATATTGGCCATCTCGCCTAGCCACTGGTCCGGCGGAGTCGCATGGTGATCTTTCAAATGTTCCCAAGCGTCGATTCGACTGGTCTCCGCATCAGGATGACGCGACGTCGTCTTGCGGACGACGTTTTTTGTCGTCTGGAGGACGACGTTAAAGGAATCAGACACGAAACACTCCAAGAGAAAATGATGGGAAGCCAGCCTCATTCACCGCTGTCGGGCGCAACGTCCTGCTCTTGTTCCATGTGTCTGCGTCGCCGCCAGGCCCTGGTCAAGGCACTGGCCAGGGCACTCGTTGCCAGTACCAGCAAGCCTGCTACGTATTCGGGCCAGGCCTCGTTCGCGAGATGATTCAACATTGCAGATCAGCGCGTTTCCTGCGCCGAACCCCTTCTCTGGCAGGCCGGAGAGACCTTTGTGCTCTCCGGGTTAAGGCATGCGTGGCCGACGTCTGGCTGTACATGTCAGAGACGCGCTGACGTGGAAACCCCGAGTCGCCGCGGAACATTCTTAGGCAATGAAAACGGCACCTGCGGCTGGTTGTAGAAGATTCCGGGGGTGGCGAAGCCTGGCGAATAACGTGGCCATACTGTAATGCGAAGAATGCCCCTATTCGTGGCAGTCGCAGGTCGCATTCCCGGCAGCGGCCCTCCGAGACTGGCCAAAAACGATCTACAACCCTTCGGCCCATCCCGCCACACTCGGAAACCAGCACATCTCGCCCACACGGCCGCCGAGGCCCTGGCCGCACTGGCCGGGCGGGGCGTCACCCTCAAGGTCCTCACCGGCGACCATCCGGGCACCGCGGTCCGGGCCTGCCGTGACCTGGGGGTCCCGGTGGCCGGGGTCCTGAGCGCCGACCGCCTCGACACCCTCACCGACCCCGAACTCACCGAACTGGCCCGCCGTACGACCGTCTTCGCCCGCTGCACCCCCGAGCACAAGACCCGTGTCACCCGGGCCCTCCAGGCCGGCGGCCACACGGTCGGCTTCCTCGGCGACGGCGTCAACGACCTGCCCGCCCTGCGCACCGCCGACGTGGGGATCGCCCCCCGCGACGCGGCCGGGGTGACCAGGCAGAGCGCCGACCTCGTCCTTGCCGGGAAGGTCCTCACCGCGATCGGCCAGGCGGTCGACGCCGGCCGTCACGCGGGCGGCAACATCGCCACGTATCTGCGCATCACGCTCTCCTCGAACCTCGGCAACGTGATCGCGATGCTCTCCGCGGGCCTCCTCCTGCCGTTCCTGCCGATGCTCCCGGCCCAGGTCCTCGTCCAGAACCTGTGCTTCGACGCGGCCCAACTGGCCTTCGCCCACGACCGTCCCACGCCGGCCGCCCTGCGCCGGCCGAGCGTCCTGGACCCCCGCGAGCTGCTTCGGTTCATCGTCGGATTCGGCGCCCTGAACGCCGTGGCGGACCTGGCGACCTTCGGTGTCCTGGCCTTCGCCCTGCGGGGCCCGGGGGACGACGAGTCGCTGTTCCACTCGGGCTGGTTCACGGAGAACCTGCTGACGCAGGCCGTGGTGATGGTGCTGCTGTCCCTGGGCTCACCGGGCCGCGCCGGCCGCCGGCCGGGCCCGGTGACCTGGTCCGCCGCCGCACTGGCCGCGACCGGTCTGCTCCTGCCCGCGTCCCCGCCGGGCGCGGCCCTGGGCCTGAGCGCGCTGCCCGGCGTGTACTACGGCCTGCTCGTGGCCGTCCTGGCTCTGTACGCCGTGGGCCTGCTGGCGGCGCGGACGCACTACCAGCGCCGGCGCACGGTTGCGCTCCCGGTGACCGGCGTCGCTCAGGGACAGGCGATGTCGAAGCCGTAGCGCAGGGGTTCGTCCGTCACGCCGTGATCGAGCCGGTAGACGTAGACGCCGTCCACCCGCACCCCGGACGGCGCGCCCTCCGCCCGGCAGGGGTACGACACCTGCACGACCCGGGGCCGGTCGGCGACCTTGACCCGCATCCCGTCGGCCGGTCCGCCGTCGAGGACGGCGACTTCCCATCCGGTCACGTCGGCCGTCTCCACTGTCTCCGCTGCGTCCACGCCGACAGTTTAGAGCTTGCGCAATCGTCCCGGGGGGGCCGATGCCGTGACAGGTAGGGCTCTCATACCGCCGGGTGCGGGCTCTCCCACCGTCGAATCTGCGGTCCTCACACCGCCGGATGCACCGCGAAGACCCGGGCCGGGAAGCCGGAGCCGGCGTGCGGCTTGGGCCAGGTGGCGACGACCAGGGCTCCCGATTCGGGGAGCCGGCCGAGGTTGGTCAGCAGTTCGATCTGCCAGCGGTCGCGGCCCAGGACGTACGCCTCCAGGCCGTGGTCGCCCGCGGAGGCGGCGGCTCCGGGGTCGGTGTCGGCCTGCTCGTGGCCGATGGCGGTGACGCCCGCGTCCTCGAAGAGGTACGTCAGGACCTCGGCCGACCAGCCCGGTGTGCGACTGATTCCTTCCCGGTCCCGGTTGGCCATCGCCACCGGGTCCGGCCAGCGACGGCTCCACCCGGTGCGCAGGGCGACGAACGCCCCGGGCGGGAACCGGCCGTTGCGCCGCTCCCAGGCCCGTACGTCGTCCAGGGTCGGAGTGGTGTCGGGGTCGGCCTCGACCCGGGCGGTGATGTCGAGCACCGCCAGCGGGAGGATCATCTCCTCGACCGGGATCAGGTCCAGGGTGCGGGCCCCGGCCACGAAGTGCGCGGGCGGGTCGACGTGGGTGCCCCACTGGCCGGCCAGGGTGTAGCGGTGCGCGGTGAAACCGTCGCCGCGCTCCCGGTCGAAGAGGGTCTCGCGGTGCTCGTCGCCGAAGCCCGCGAAGTGCGGCTGCCCCGGCCGGAAGGCATGGGTGAGGTCGGTACGGACCGTGCCCTCGGTCAGCTCGCGGTACGCCGACCACAGCCGGGGCTCGCCGGAGGTCATCCGGCGGTCTCCAGCGCGAGCTGACGGATGGTCGTCGCCGGGGTGTCCTCTTGCTCGGCCTCTTGCTCTGCCTCGCTGGTCCGGCCCGGAGCCGTGGCTTTCGGGTCCTTGCGGCGGGTCATCCCGACCCCCACGAGGACCACGGCCATGCCCAGCACGACCCGGACGCTGAGGCCCTCGCCCAGGACGATCGCGCCGAGGAGGACGGAGACCACGGGCAGCAGGTAGCCGACCACGGCGGCGTTGGTGGCGCCCTCGTCGTTGATGATCCGGTAGGTGAGGTGGAAGGTGATCGCGGTGCAGAAGACGCTGAGGACCAGGGCCGCGACCACGACCACCGGGCCCGGGTCGATCGACTCCAGACCGCCGATCGGCAGCGCTACGGCGGTCAGCCCGCTCGCGGCGATCAGCTGGGCGGCCGAGAGCGAGATGGTCGGAGTGCCCCTGCGCACCAGCGTGCGGCCCATGTAGGTGAAGGCGACGGCGTAGCTGGCGGCCGCGCCGAGAATGGCGAGGGCTCCCCAGCCGGTGGCCCCGGCCGACTGCCACGGGGCGAGGATGAGGATCGTGCCGGCGAAGCCGAGCAGCAGGCCCGTCAGGCGGACCGGGCGCAGTCCGCGTTCCGAGCCGAGGGCCAGGCCGAGGGCGATCGACCACAGCGGGGTCGTGGCGTTCAGGACCCCCGCGAGGCCGGAGTCGACGGTCTGCTGGCCCAGGCTGAACAGGGCGAAGGGGAGCGCGTTGCAGAAGAAGGCCGCGACGGCGATGTGACGCCAGACGGTACGGCCACGCGGCAGGCGCCGGCCCGAGGCGTAGCAGGCGACGGTGAGGACGAGTGCGCCGAGGAGGCAGCGGACGAACGTGACCTGGAGCGGGGAGAGGCCGCGCAGCGCCAGTTCGATCCAGAGGAAGGTCGAGCCCCACAACAGGGCGAGCACGGCCACCCGCACCCCGCCCCGCAGACTTCGTGTCCCACTGCTCACGATGCTCCTCCTCCGTCCGGACGGCATATGTCCCGTTCTTCGACCATGCCCCAGCCGAACTGTGAGGACAAGCAAATGGTTCTACCTAGTCTGTTAAGCTGTGCTACATGCTTGATGTGAGGCGCCTCCAGGTTCTGCGTGCGGTGGTCACCAGCGGGACGGTCACCGCGGCCGCGGCCCACCTCGGCTACACCCCGTCCGCCGTGAGTCAGCAGGTGGCGGCGCTGGAGAAGCAGGCCGGCACCGAACTGCTCGAACGGGTCGGGCGGGGGGTGCGGCCCACCCCGGCCGGTCTGCTGCTCACCGAGCACGCGGCCCTGATCAGCTCGGCGGTCGCCCAGGCGGAAAGCGCCCTCGCCGACCTGCGCGCCGGACGCATCGGCACCCTGTCCGTCCGGTACTTCGCCACGGCGGGCTCCACGCTGGTGGCCCCGGCCCTGGCCCGGCTCCGCGCGGAACACCCCGGGGTCCGGGTCGACCTCGAACTCGCCGATCCGGAGGACCCGTTCCAGGAGGTGGTCCGTGGCCGGGCCGACCTGGCCGTGGTGGTCCAGGCGCGGGGCCGGGCGGGCGACGGCTTCCGTCTCGTGCATCTCCTGGACGACCCGTACATGGCCGTCCTGCCCCTGGGGCATCCGCTCGCGGACCGGGAGGTCATCGACCTGCACGAGCTGGCCGGGGAGCAGTGGGTCGGCAGTGAACCGCCGGGTCCCTGCCTGGAACCGGTGATCGACTCCTGTGCGGCGGCCGGGTTCAGCCCCGACTTCGTCATCCGCAGCGAGGACTACGCCACCGCGCAGGGCTTCGTCGCGGCCGGCCTCGGCGTCGGTCTGATGCCGAGGCTGGGGCTGCGCGGCCGCCACCCCGGTGTCGTCGTACGCCCGGTCCGCAACCCCGAACCGGTCCGCGTGATCTCGGCGGTGGCCCGCGAAACCGCCCTCGACCAGCCCGCCCTCCGCGGCCTCCTGTCAGCCCTCCGCGACGCAGCATCCACAGAGCCGCCCACGGGGGCCGCGCCACACTGACTCCGGCTGGCCTTGTTCGTTGTGCGGGTCGGTCCGAGTGGTGCAGGTGGGCCAAGTCGCTTGTGCCGCGCTGCACATGATGCCGAGCCGTTGCGCCTGGCAGAGCCTGTTCGTCGTGGATGCGGTTCGAGCCTCTTGTGCCCGGCCGCCGCACCGGCCGGGCACAAGAGGCTGGAGGAGCCCGCGGTCGTGCTGGTGGGCGCTGACCCGGGGCCTCGACCTCGGCGGCGCGTACGTCGCCCACCAGGCCCGCCATACCCTGGCCACCAACCTGCTGCGCGCCGGCGCCACGCTGGGGGCGGTGTCGTGTGCGCGGGACCGGATGGTGGTCACGTGGCTGGCCGACGGTGGGTTCCGGATCGGTGAGCTGTGCGGGCTGCGCCTGGTCGACTTGCACCTGGCGCGAGCAGGCCGCGTGCGGTCACCCTGTCCGGATCACGCACGGACGCAGTCCGCCGGCGAGCCGTCGGCCACGACGAGCGCGTCGGCATCAACCATGTCGATGTCCCTGGGAATGGCGTGCAGCAGACCGGACAGCCGCGCGCCAAGCGGGCCTTCGAGAATGTCCAGCGCGACAGGCACCGGAAAATGACGGCGGAACCTGCCCCTGGAATCTCGACTGCGGCCACTGCGACAACTTCGTCCTCACCGGCGCCGACCTCCTCTACTGGCGCCGTGCTGCAGGTCTGGCCTCAGGAGTAGCGCGGCCAGATCGGGACCCGGGCGAGCTCGCCTCCGTGCCGGGCCGGGAGCCCGCCGGAGCCTGACTCCCAGCTGGCTCCCGGCTATCTGGTCAGGCAGCGGTGCTGCGGGGCCGGGGCTTATCGGCGGCCGGCGTCGCCGCGACGCTGCGGTTGGTCTTGATGGCCTGGCACACCATTCCGACGGCGCCGAGGAGGACGACGAACCCGGTGAGAACGAGGGCTACCACGACGTCGCGGGTCTGTTGCAGCCGACCGGAGGCGTAGGCAGTACTGAAGGCGGAGATGGCCATCATGGCGGTCCAGAAGCCAGGCGTACGCAGACGCTGGCGGACATGCTCGGGGAGGACCGGAAGCGGAATGTTGATCTTCCGGCTGTGGATCCAGTGAGGTCCCGACTGGGGCTCAGGCAAACGGGTGACGTTGTCGCTGTCGTGTTCGTCGGACACGGTTTGTTCCTTCGAGCAGGCGGTGAGGGGGGGACATATGCGACGCGAGGGCCGGGGCCGGCGCCGGCTGTGCCGGCGGCGCGGTACCAGCCCTCGCGTGTCAGTGGGTGGCCAGCGGAACACGGTCCAGGTGCTGGGCGAGGTCCTTAGCGTTGACCTCATCACGCCCGAGAACGAGCGGAGGGATGTCGGTGCCCGAGGTCAAGGCCGAGGTCAGCAGGTTGCTGCACTGCCAGGGCTCAAGGACGGCCCCCCCGCGTGTGCGGGTGAGGCCCCCTATGTGCGGGGTTGGTACGCGAGATGCTCGCTTGATGAGCGGGAGGTGCTCCGTAGTTAGGCGTCGGGCCGGCTCCACCTACGACGCCCTTCCCAGCCCGAGCGGCACCACCAGGTACGTCCCATGCGCGTGCTTGGTACGCGAAACGTACGGCCTGTGGTGGCCATCACCACCTTTGCACGGTCGGGGCGCAGCTACACACGTCAAGATTTGTTGCCTTGAGACTTGCCCAGGCTTTTGCCTGTGTGGTGATTTGTTGCTTTGGACGGGATCGGAGGTCAGCTTCCGCCCAGCAGCCCCCGCATCGTCGCCAGGTCCGCGGCCTCCTGGGTCTCGCGGGTGCGGGGGCCGCAGGCGCGCAGGAGGCGGCTGAAGTCGGCGGCGGCGGCGTTGATGCGGGCGCCGAGGGCCGCCCCGTCCTGGGTGCCGAAGTCGCTGGTGGCGGCGTAGACGGGGCGGGGGGAGACGATCGCGTGGAGGTAGGAGAACATCGGGCGCAGCGCGTGTTCGAGAACGAGGGAGTGCCGCTCGGTGCCGCCGCTGGCCGCGATGAGGACGGGCATGTCGGAGAGGGTCTCCTCGGGGAGCACGTCGAAGAACGACTTGAACAAACCGCTGAAGGACGCGTTGAAGGCGGGGGTCACCGCGATGACTGCGTCGGCCCCGGCGACGGTCTCGAAGGCCGCGTCCAGTGCTTCGCCGGTGAAGCCGGTGAGCATCGCGTCCATGATGGGGTGCGCCAGCGGGCGCAGTTCGACGAAGGACAGCTCCACCGGCTCGCCCTGCGCCTCGAGTTCACGGGTGACGGCCGCCGCCAGCCGGTCCGCGAGCAGCCGGGTCGAGGAGGGCTCGCGTAGCCCGCCCGTGATGATCGTGATCTTCATCGCGCCTCCGCCTCGCCTTCGTCGGTCGCGTCCTCGCGTGCGCGCAGCAGCGAGGCGTGGGTGGGGCCCGCCGGGGTGCCGTCGGGCCGGTCCTTGGCGAACTCCCGGCGCAGCACGGGGACGACCTCCTCGCCGAGCAGGTCGAGCTGTTCGAGGACGGTCTTCACCGGGAGCCCGGCGTGGTCGATGAGGAAGAGCTGCCGCTGGTAGTCCCCCACGTACTCGCGGAAGCCCAGCGTCTTCTCGATCACCTCGGCCGGTGAGCCGACGGTGAGCGGGGTCTGCCGGGTGAATTCCTCCAGCGAGGGCCCGTGTCCGTACACCGGGGCGTTGTCGAAGTAGGGACGGAACTCGTTGACCGCGTCCTGGCTGTTGGGCCGCATGAACACCTGTCCGCCGAGCCCCACGACGGCCTGCTCCGGGGTGCCGTGGCCGTAGTGCGCGAACCGGCGCCGGTAGAGGCCGACGAGTTCTCGGGTGTGGGAGGCCGGCCAGAAGATGTGGTTGGCGAAGAAGCCGTCCCCGAAGTAGGCGGCGAGTTCGGGGATCTCGGGGGTGCGGATGGAGGCGTGCCAGACGAAGGGCGGCACGTCGTCCAGCGGGCGCGGCGCGAGGGTGAAGCCCTGGAGCGCGCTGCGGAACTTGCCCTCCCAGTCGACGGTCTCCTCGCGCCACAGCCGGCGCAGCAGGCCGTAGTTCTCGACCGTGAGCGGGATGGCCTGGCGGATGTCCTGGCCGAACCAGGGATACACCGGGCCGGTGTTGCCCCGGCCCAGCATGACGTCGGTGCGGCCGCCGGACAGGTGCTGCAGGACACTGAAGTCCTCGGCGATCTTCACCGGGTCGTTGGTGGTGATCAGCGTGGTGGAGGTGGAGAGGATGATCCGCTCGGTCTGCGCGGCGATGTAGGCGAGCAGGGTGGTCGGCGAGGACGGCACGAAGGGCGGGTTGTGGTGCTCGCCGGTGGCGAAGACGTCGAGCCCTACCTCCTCCGCCTTGCGCGCGATCGCGACGGTCGCCCGGATGCGCTCGGCCTCGGTGGGGGTGTGGCCGGTGGTGGGGTCGGGGGTGACGTCCCCGACGGTGAAGATGCCGAACTGCATCCCGGCCGCGCCGGTCGCTTTCGTCGACGCCATGCTGGGCTCCTTCAGACGCTTTCGCGGAACTGGCGTGCTGAGGGGGGTGTCCCGTCACCCTGTCCCGTCATCGTGTCACGGCGGGTGCGATCCGGCACGGGCGGGAAGCAGGCGAGGCTCCGGGGCCCGTGGGAGAATCGGGGATTATGCGGTCGTACGGCTGTCATGCCGGAAATCGTGCGGTTCGAAGCTGGCGTCGTACGGCCGTCGAGAACACGTGGATCGATCCGCCGGGAGGCCCCCCGTGAGCGCACGTCCCGAGGCGTGGCCGGTACTGGACCACGCGGAGCTGGGCCCCATGCTCGAGTATGTGAACCGGGTGGTGCAGGTCGCGGGCAAGTACTCGCTGGACGACCCATTCGAGGTCGGCTGGGGCAACATCGTGCTGGAGGTGTCGCCGCGCGGGCTGCGCACACCGACCTTCCGGCGGGACGGGGCGACCTTCACGGTGCACTACCGGCTGCTCGACGGTGACGTAGTGATCGAGACCGACGGCGCCGCGCGGACGCTGTCGCTGGGGCGGACGTCGGTCGCCGACTTCTACGCCTCGTTCTGCGAGGCCGCGTCCCAACTGGGCATTCCCCATCCGGGCAGCGCGCAGATCTGCGAGATCCCCGCCGCCCCGCCGAACTTCCACGACGACCGGGTGGAACGGGTGTGGGACACGCGCTCGGCGCGGCTGATCTGGGAGGCGTTCGACCTCGCCGCGGGCGGCCTGGAGGCGTGGCAGGCCCCGTTCCTCGGGCACCGGCCGCGCGTCGGCGTGATGTGGGGCGGGTTCGACCTGTCGGCGACCCGTTGGCGCCCGAAGCGGACGGACCCCGGCCCCGACGGCCCGCCCTTCATGCGCAACGCCCAGTTGCACGAGTACGTGTCGGTGGGGTTCTCCTTCGACAACACCCACGGCGACGGCAGCAGCCCGGTGGACATCGGGATGTACGCCTACATCTGGCCGCAGCCGGACGGTCTCACCGGCCGGTCCTGGGGTGTCGAGGGCGCCGACTGGCATCCGGACCTCGGACTCGCGCTGCTGCCGTGGCAGAACCTGCGCCGGCTGCCGGACCCGCACGGGGCCATCGTCAGGTTCGGCGACGCCGTGTACGAGGCGGCCGTGCAGACCGCGGGCTGGCCGGGCGACCTGGTCGGGCCGCGGGTCGACGGCTGGTACATGAGCGAGCACCAGCCCTCTGAGCACCCCGAGCACGTGGGGCATCGGGGCTGAGCGGACCGGGCCCCGCCGAGGATCAGCCCCGCTGGTCCCCGGCGGCCGGGGGTTCGAGCCGCCGGTTCTCCGCCAGCAGTTCGTCGTACCTCTGGGACAGCTCCTCGTACCGTTCGTCGGCGTCGGAGTCGCGCTTGCGGCGGCCCAGGATGTACAGCACGACCGGTCCGGTAATCATCGAGACGACCGGGAAGGTCGGCCCCCGGGGGACACCCCTCTCCCGGCAGATGGCTCGCCCGCCCACAAGGCCCTGGAATCCCAGCTCGGACACCGGGGACAACTAACCGACCGGTAGCTAGGGCGAATCAGACGTGACGACGCGACTGCCATGTGCCTACCTGCGCAAACGACGCCAGCGGCCAGGGGATCCCCGGGCCGATCCAGCGGTTGCCGAGACCGGGGAATTCGCTGCCGTCGCAACGCCGCGGGTGTCAGTGGGCGGACTCACTCGGGCCCGGGGTCGGTCTGTCGGTAACGGTCCGCTCGACCCTCCGATCGGGGACCAGCCACATCAGCGCGACGCCGGCATAGATCGCCACCGCGATCCAGTTGCTCAGGAAGGACAGGCCGATGCCGCTCGCGTACAGCAGCGGCGAGACGTTGCCCTTCAGGTCCCTACCCACGGCGGCGGCGAGCAGGGACTCTCCACCCTGGTCTCGGATGATCGCCCTCTGCAGTGTGTAGTAGGCCAGGGAAGCGGCGAGCAGGACGATGCCGTACGCGGCCGCGGGGACGGCGGCGAAGTGGTTCTCCCCCATCCAAGCCGTGGTGAAGGGGATCAGGGAGAGCCAGAACAGTAGGTGCAGGTTCGCCCACAGGATCAGCCCGTTCACCCGATCAGTCGCCTGCAGCATGTGGTGGTGGTTGTTCCAGTAGATGCCGAGGTAGACAAAGCTGAGCACGTAGGTCAGCAGCGCCGGGAGCGCGTTGTGCAACGCCGCCCAAGTGGTGCCGTGCGGGATGGGCAGCCCGAGCACCATGACCGTGATCACGATGGCGATGACCCCGTCGCTGAACGCTTCCATCCGCTCGGTTGACATGAACCGATGCTAAATGGCCCGGGGATCCCAGGGCCGCAGGCGTCGTTTTCCGCAGGTCGGATTCGCCCTAGCTACCGGTCGGTTAGTTGTCCCCTGGGGGCAGAGGTAGGAGTCCGGGACCAGGCCGTACGACGCGGCACGGGCTACACCCTCCGTGTCACCGTCGTTCCCGCGGTTCACCGCCAACCAACCCCAATGCACAGCACGACAAGTCCAGTGCTTATTGGACAGATCGAGTGCTCAGTCACAACCACAGCGCCGGACGAGGCATGTCCGAAGTGACACGCAATTCGAACGCCGTATAAGTCCTTCGGCAGCGCGGAGACGCTGCACATGTGGAAGCAGATCGTCGGGAAGATCCGCCTGTCCCACACACCGCTCGTCAACCACTGGTGGGGCCGTCTCCCTCTACGTCACGCCGAGGGGCCTGTCCACGTCCGGCATCGACTACGCGGGCGGCATGTTCGACATTGAGTTCGACTTCGTGGACCACAAGCTGATCCTCCGCGCCAGCGGGGGCAGCCACCGCGAGTTCGCGCTGGCCCCCATGCCGGTCGCGGAGTTCCACGACCGCACCATGCGCTGCCTGGACGACCTCGGGATCGACACCGTCATCCAGGACCACCCCAACGAGGTCGAGCAGGCCCTGCAGTTCTCCGAGGACTACACGCACCGCACCTACGATCCCCGCACGACCCACCTGTTCTGGCGGCAGCTGATGCAGGCCCACCGGAGGTTCATGCAGTTCCGGTCCCACTTCCAGGGCAAGGTGAGCCCGGTGCACTTCTTCTGGGGTTCGCTCGATCTGGCGTGCACGAGGTTCTCGGGCCGCTCGGCGCCCAAACACCCCGGCGGCGCACCGAACTGCGGTGACTGGGTGATGGTCGAGGGCTATTCGCGCGAGCTGAGCAGCTGCGGCTTTTGGCCCGGCGGCGGCGAGGAGGGCGCCTTCTACTCCTACGCCTACCCCGAGCCCGAGGGCTACGCCGACGCGGAGGTCAAGCCGCAGGCCGCCTACTACAGCCAGGACAACGGGCAGTTCCTGCTGCCGTATGAGGCGGTGCGTCGTTCCGACGACCCGGACCGGGTTCTGGGAGACTTCCTGCACAGCACGTACGAGGCTGCCGCGGAGCACGGCCACTGGGACAGGCCGAGCCTGGAAGTCGATCCCCAGCGCTGGGCTGCCGAGCAGAACCGCGCCTGGGACTACGCCCGCCGGGTGCAGTCCGTGTAGCCCGCGCAGGATGCCCACACCCCGTCCGGCGGCCTGAACCGGGCGCCGGATCAGAAGCGAGGCGGAGTCCATTTGTCCGAGGTGCAGAGCCCAACGGCGGGATTCGAGGGCCTGCGAGCGCTGTTCGTCAACGCGCCCCTGAAGCGCTCGCCCGCCGTGAGCCACACCGGCGGTCTCATCGACCGCAGCCGCGAGGTGACGGACGCGCACGGCGTGACCAGCGAGGTCATCCGGCTGGTCGATCACGAGGTCGCCACCTGGCCCGACATGACGGAGCACGGCTGGGACCACGACGAGTGGCCGGCCCTCTCGCAGAAGGTCATGAGCGCCGACATCCTCGTCCTGTGCGGTCCGATCTGGCTCGGCGACAACTCCTCGGAGATGAAGAAGGTCATCGAACGCCTGTATGCCTGCTCCTCGCAGTTGAACGAGAAGGGGCAGTACGCCTACCGGCAAGGTGGCCGGGTGCCTGATCCCCGGCAACGAGGACGGCGCCAAGCACTGCGCCATGAACGTCCTCTACAGCCTGCAGCACATCGGCTACACGATCCCGCCGCAGGCCGACGCCGGCTGGATCGGCGAGGCCGGCCCCGGCCCCTCCTACCTCGACCCCGGCTCAGGCGGCCCGGACAACGACTTCACCAACCGCAACGTCTCCTTCATGACGCACAACCTGCTGCACATGGCCGCAATGCTGAACCGGGCGGGCGGCATCCCCGCCTACGGCAACCAGCGCACCGCGTGGGAGGCGGGATGCCGCTCGGAGAACGACAACCCGGAACACCGCTAGCCGGCGCACCGGCCCACGCACGCGGGAGGAGTACGAGATGAGCCACACCGGGAAAAAGGAGCTCACCGACCGCCTGACACAACTGGGATGCGCCGCCCTGGTCGACGCCATGGGGCGCGTGCACAGCCACCGCGCGCACATGCTGGCCATGACCAGCCCCAGCCCGGGCACGCCGGTGTGCGGGCCCGCGGTGACCATCGCCTACATGCCCTACCGCGACGATCTGCCAGAGAGCGAGCGGGACTTCGGCTTCTATTTCGACCAGGCCGTCGGCACCTCGCCCGACGGGCGCGTGCTGGTCCTCTCCAGCGGCGGCAGCCCCGACGTCTCCCACGGCGGGGGCACCAAACTCCTGCGGGTGGCGACCCACCGCATGGCCGGCGTCATCGCCGACGGCCGCCTGCGTGACTTCGGCGAGCTGCGCGCCAACGAAGTCGCCGCCTGGTGTTGGGGAGAGGCGACGCACTGGGGCGGCTCCGTCGTCATGCCGTACGCCGCGAACATCGCGGTGGAATGCGCCGGTGTCTGCATCGTCCCCGGCGACCTCGTCTACGCGGACGCGTCCGGGGGTGTGGTCATCCCCGCCGGGAGCGTGGACCGGGTATTGCAGGAGGCGGAGTCGATGAACGCCGACGATGCCCGCGCAGCAGAGCAGATCCGCAAGGACACGCCCCCGCCCTCGTAAGGGCCGGGGGCCGCAAGTAACCCGGGTCTGCCTGACCGGCGCCGGCACGGCCAGCGGGCCCGGGGGCCGGAAAGGGCCTTTCAGCCCCGCAGCTGGGTGGCGATGTCAACCAGGCGACGGCCCTGGTACTTGGCGGCTTCGAGGGTGGCCTGGTCGGGGCCCTCACCGCCGCCGCTGGGCCAGCTGGTGCCGTACGGGTTGCCGCCGGCAGCGAACAGCAGCGGGTCGGTGTACCCGGGCGGCACGATGATGCAGCCCCAGTGGTAGAAGACGTTGTTCAGCGACAGGATCGTCGACTCCTGGCCGCCATGCCGGTTCATGGCCGAGGTGAAGCTGGTGACCGGCTTGTTGTGGAAGGCGCCGGCCTGCCACTGCTTCCCGGTCTGGTCGATGAACTGCTTGAGCTGGGCGGCCACGTTCCCGAAACGCGTCGGCGTGCCGAAGGCAAGGGCGGACGCCCACTCCAAATCCTCCAGCGTGGCCTCGGGCACCTCGTTCTTCGTGGAGTCGACATGCGCCCGCCAGGCGGGGTTCTGGTCGACAGCGGTGTCCGGGGCCAGCTCGGCCACTCGACGCAGGCGGACCTCGGCATCCCGCGAAGTGGCGCCCTCGGCAACGGCCTTTGCCAGCTGGTGGACGTTTCCGGTAGCGCTGTAATAGATCACCGCAACACGAACACTCATACGGGACTCCTTCGGGGCAAGACGGTGCTCGCCGCGCACTGTCTGAGCACCCCAGCCGTGGTACCGCCAACACGCCGCGCCCAGCCGGCTCCGCACCCGAATGGACGGCAGCCTCCCCACAGCCGACCTCGCGCCCCGGGGCTTCCATCGATTTCTTCGGCTGGGGCGCCAGGAAGCAGTGGGGCAGGGAGGTGATGTGCCGCCCCGCGCGAGCGACACAGGCGGCCTTCCCTGAGGCTTCCTGGGTTTTACGAGCGCCGTGCGAGCCGACGCTCACGCCCACCGAGTGTCTTCGGGACGGCTGGCGCGGGAGGTGAGGATGAAGGTGCTCCAAAGCCATGCTGGGACGGCGAATGCCACCGTCCACTGCGAAGAGAGGCCGATCACGAAGGAGACGAGTATGCCGGTGATGGCCACCGTGGCTGCAGCGAAGAGCCACAGTGGCCACCGCCAGAGTGTCTTCCACGGTGTTCGTCTGCCTGCTTGTATGGCCATTCCGGTAGTGAAGCCCCTGAGCCCGATGAGGAGCGTAGCCAGGACTCCCGGGCGGGTGGAGGCTCCGGAAACCACGGTGCTGGTCTTACCCGCTGTCTCGAACTTGACGATCCGGTTTTTCCACACCGTCAGTTTCGTGGATGCCCCGGGATACGCGGCGTGGTAGACGGGGTCGTCGACGGCGATGGTGTCTTTCTGTCCATCTGCTCTACGGACCGTCAGCCGGCCGCCGCTTTCGCTGAGCAGTGTCTTCTCCACGCGGCCGGCCTCCTGCGTGAGGCAGTCAGCATGAGCAGCGGCGGCCGGAGGCGAGGTGCACGCGGGTACGAACTGGTTCGGAAACTCTGCCGCGTGGCCTTCGATGCGGTGCCTCGAAACGGTCAGACGGCGAATCCGCCGTCGATGTTAAATGTGACCCCGTTGACGAAGCCGGACTCGGCGCTCGCGAGGTATGCCACCGCACCTGCGATGTCGGCGGGGCTGCCGACCCGCCCTACCGGGGTCAAGGACAGCATGAGCTTTTCGGACTCTTCGCCGAGTGCATCAGTTTTGATGACTCCCGGCTGGATGGTGTTGGCCGTGATGCCCCGGGGGCCGAGCTCCCGCGCGATACCGCGGGTGAAACCGGCGATACCGGCCTTGGCCATCTGGTACACGAAGGTTCCTGCGTCAGCGACAGAGGGCGTCCGGTCAGCAAAAATGCTCCCGGTGTTGATGATGCGGCCGCCGTCCCCCATGTGCCGGACAGCCTCCTGTACGGCGACGAAGGCCCCGCGGAGATTGACCGCCATCATGCGGTCGAACTCCTCTACGGAGAAACTCGCGATCGGTGCGCTGCCCGTGTAGGAGGCGTTGTTCACCAGGATGTCCACCCGACCGCTCATGCGGACCGTGTCGGCGACCGCGGTTCTGATCGCCTCGGGGTCCCCGCTGTCGGCCTGCACAGCGACCGCCCGACCGCCTGCGGCGGACACCTCCCGTGTGAGCGCCTGTGCGGCTGCCTCGCCGCGGACATACGTGAAAACCACGTATGCGCCCTCCTCGGCCAACCGCCGCACGATTCCTGCCCCGATCCCGCGTGAGCCTCCTGTGACCAACGCCGACTTACCGGTAAGGCGAGCGGTCATGACATAACCCCTCAGTAGAGGACATAATCCCGGCAATCGTCGAGGAATCACGTCGGTGCGTTAACCCGACACGCTCCATCCTTCGGGGAGTCCTGGATGCGGCGCACCCCTCGGAACGACATACACCGAGCAGTGCCGCCAGCCGCACAGTGGCGATGAGCAGCGCCCGCACAGCCCTGGCGTAGCTACGACTCGAGACCCGTTGTGCTTGGAATTTGGATCATGGAGGAGCATAGTTTCGCAGGTGTCCAATGACCTCATGCCTGATGCCCTGTGAGGATGTATCGTCCGCTGTCGCCACCACGGCGGCCGCCGCTGCGTCGGCGGTATCCGAGATTGACGCCGGCGGACGACTGCGCGGCGGGGGCCCTCGGGGCATCGTTTACGTCCTGCGTGAGAGTGTGAACTGGAGGGACGTTTCAGCCGAGATGACTTCACACTGCGGCGTGGCGATCTCGCTCGTCTTCCGCTGCTGGGCGCGGCACCACCTGGGCGGGCACCTGGGTCAGCGACCATCGTGCCTCGGGCAGGTCTCCTGGGACTGCGATCCGAAGTCACAACCGTTCGAGACGCAGAGGTGGGTACGACGATCGGGCAGTCCAGCTCCGGCGAGGGCGGCCGGCCGACGGCCGAGGCCGCCGGGGGCGGCGTGTCGGCCTGGGCGCCGCTGCGCCGCCGGGTTTTCCGTAGCCTGTGGCTGGCCCAACTCGTATCCAACGTCGGCAGCTGGATGCAAACCGTGGCCGCGCAGTGGACCGTAGTGCACGAGCCGAACGCGGCTACGCTCACCTCCACCGTGCAGGCCGCCAGCCTCATTCCGGTCCTTTTCGTCTCCCTCCCGGCTGGCGTGCTGGCTGACGTACTGGACCGCCGACGCCTGATCGCCATGCTGACGGCGGCCATGACCGTGGTCACTGCCGGACTTGCCGTGCTGAGCGC
Organism: Streptomyces sp. IBSBF 3136; assembly: GCF_036815105.1. Classification (NCBI taxonomy): domain Bacteria; kingdom Bacillati; phylum Actinomycetota; class Actinomycetes; order Kitasatosporales; family Streptomycetaceae; genus Streptomyces; species Streptomyces sp. IBSBF 3136. Next base: position 5,659 of record NZ_JAJSZC010000117.1, on the reverse strand, counting down.
GGCTCACCTCGTCACCCCTGCCACACTCATTACCATCACCTTCCTGCTCGGCGTCTGCCAGGCCCTCTCCAGCCCGGCCTGGCAGGCGATCCAGCCCGAACTTGTACCCCGCAAGGAACTGCCCGCCGCAGCCGCGCTGGGCAGTCTGAACGTCAACGTGGCGCGCGCCGTTGGGCCCGCACTCGCCGGCGTGGTGCTGGCACTGAGCAGTCCAGCCCTGGTGTTCGGCATCAACGCCGTCACGGACCTCGCCGTGCTCGCCGCAGTCCTGGCATGGCGCCGCGACGCCGGCGTGGCAGCCGCAGGCGAGCCATTGGTGCCCGCGCTGCGGGCCGGCGGGCGTTACGTTCGCAACGCGCCAGGCGTACGCCGGATCCTGGTACGGGCGGGGCTGTTCGTGCTCCCCGCCTCGGCACTGTGGGGTCTGCTGCCCGTGGTCGCCAATGCCCGCCTCGGCCTCGGTTCCGGGGGATACGGCCTGCTGCTCGGCGCACTGGGCGTCGGCGCGGTCACGGGCGCCCTGCTGATGAAAACGCTGCGGGCGCATCTGGGCCGCAACACGCTGCTCGGTGCCGCCTCCGTTGCCTACGCGCTCGGGGGTCTGGCCTGCGCAACACTCCACAGCTGGGCTCTGGTGGCAGTGCTGCTGCTCCTCGCCGGTTTCGGCTGGTTGGTCAGCCTGTCCACGCTCAACACCACCCTCCAACTCGCACTGCCCGGCTGGGTCCGCGCACGGGGACTCGCCGTCTACGTCATGGTGTTCATTGGCGGCCAAGGTGTCGGCGCGCTGCTGTGGGGTCTCGTCGCAGGAGTGATCGGGACAACCGACGCACTGCTGGCGGCCACCGCGCTGCTGGTGGCAGGTGTCCTGTCACTGCCTGTGCTGCCGATTCGGGCCCTTACCGGCACCCTCGACCGTTCGGTCGTAACACCCTGGTTGGAGCCCGAGATCGGCGGCGTGGCCGACGAGCACGAGAAGGCAGATCCGGCCGCCGGACCTGTACTGGTCGAGGTCGCCTACCGAGTTATCCCCGAACGGGCCACGGAGTTGCTGACCGCGCTACACGCCCTCGGCCGCTCCCGCCGCCGGACCGGCGCGGTCCGCTGGGGCGTCTTCCGCGACATCTCCGACCCCGACCGGTATCTGGAAGTCTTTGAGGTGCCCACCTGGGGCGAGCACCTCAGACAGCACCACGAACGCACGACCGGCTTCGACGCCGAACTCTATGTCGAAGCGGCGGCGCTGGCAGTCGAACCGCCTCGGGCTCGACATCTCCTCCCACCCCCCGAATAGCACTAACTCCACTCGTTCGACCAGAAGCGGATCACCCCGAGCCCGACAGCCCGCACGGACCGACGACAACGACGACCTACTCGGCAAATATTCGTGTGACACCTGCGACGACCATGAAAGTGGGAAGGCAGCAATGAACGGACCGGTTGCAGTCCTGGGCGCGACGGGCGGGCAGGGAGGCGCAGTAGCGGACGCTCTCCTGGCGGCCAACCTACCGGTGCGGGCTGTTGTGCGCTCGCCCGATTCCGGGCGGGCGAGGGCGCTGCACAAGCGCGGTGTGGAGGTGGTCACGGGTGACCTTGAGGACGCGGACAGCCTCGGTCCCGCGCTCACAGGGGTGCGGGCTGCGTTCGCCGTCACGACGCCCTTCGAAAGCGGCACAGACGCGGAGGTGCGGCAGGGTAGGTCTATTGTCACCGCAGCCACCAGGGCGCGTGTGCCGCACCTTGTCCTCTCGTCGGTGGCCGGAGCCAGCCGCGAGACCGGGATCCCGCACTTCGACAGCAAGCACCGCATCGAGGCCGCGCTCTACGAGACCGACCTTGCCTGGACGGTCACCGCTCCGACGTATTTCTTCGACAATCTGCTCGGCGACGTCGACAGCCTGATGGCCGGGCGGCTTTCCCTTCCCCTCGAACCGGCACAACGGCTCCAGCAGTTGTCGCGGCCGGACATGGGCGCGTTCGTCGCCCATGTGATCCAAAACCCACAGCCCCATATTGGCAAACGGATCGAACTCGCCTCCGACGAGCCGACCGTGACGGAAATGGCCGCCGACGCGGGAAGGGTTCTCGGACGGTATGTGCAGCCCGTCACCGTGCCGGTCTCCTCCGTGTACGCCTACAGCGACGACATGGGCGCCATGTGGGAGTTCCTGTACACCGAGGGCTACCAGGTCGATATTCCAGCACTCAAGTCGTCGTACCCGTCCGTAAACTGGACGAGTTTCGCAACATGGATCAACCAGGCGCTCACTCGCGCGTAGAACCGCGCCATCACCGCGTGGTGATGATCATGGTGACGACGGCCCCCTCATGGAGTCAGCCGCCTCGGGGCACAGTAGGGTGCGCCCGGGCGGCGCTGGACGGACCGGCCGAGGTGCCGCCATCCTTATATAACTGACGGTTTCAGAATGACGTTCGTACTGGTGGAGCCAGGCGAAGGTCCGCTCCACGACCCAAGCCGGAACCGTGGGCGGTTGCCCTTACGTGCGATACTTGCGGGCCGGGAAGAGAAGGCGGCCAGGATGGCGGCGGCGGTGCTCTCACTCAAGGCGCGCAGCCGGACCGCGCTCGGTACACATCCCGCACGCTCAATGCACGCAACATGCACGGTCCTTCCTGAGGGATGACTGACCGGCCCTACCACCCAGGCTCGGATAGCGTTCGCTGGGCCCAGGCCAGTCCGAGGTCGGCGAGCCGCTGAAGCCGGTCAGCACCCAGCTTGGCCCGCCTGGTTTTGGTATTCGACAAAAACACCCCCAGCTTCACGGGATGCTCGTCGCCGTCAATGATGATCGTTTCTACGTGCCCTCTGGAGACCGTCACAGAGCCGGTGCGCTCCCGGTACTGCGCGAGGGCCGCGCACCCTCGTTCGAAGGCGGCTGAGCCGCTCCTGGCCGTCTTCTTGGGCGTCTCCAGCGTCTCCAGGGTCTCGGGCGGCAGGGGAGTGACCCCGAGCGCGCCCAGCCGTTCGCGTTGTCCCGGCTTGAGGCCCTGCCAGACGATGTGCTGGCGTTGCCGCTCGAGCCAGCGGCCGACGTCGACCCCGTCCGCGGTCACCCCGGGCACGATCTCCTCGAGCCCGGCCCCCGTCGCGACCAGGCTGGCCACAGCGGCGTAGGTGCGTTGCCAGTCGACCGTCCAGCCCAGTCCGGGTGCGCCGGGGTTCCAGTCCGGGTCGATCTCCGCCAGCTGCGCCGCGCGCCGGCGGGCCACGGCCTGGTTCTTGCCGAGTCCGGCCTTCTTGCGGCAGTTGGCGAGCCATTGCCCCACCGGCTTGTCGAGCGCCGTGGCGGTGACCGGTGCGGCCAGTGTGCCGGTTTCGGCGTGGTAGGCGCGGGCTGCGGAGAGGTTTTCTTCCCAGGCCGCGTCGGTCGGGTCCCACACCATGCCGAGCTCGTCCAGGTCCGCGGCCCGCTCGGCGGCCATCCTGCCCGCGGCCAGGGCCCGGCGTTGGTCTGCCAGCCAGCGGCCAAGCGGAAACGAGTGTCCGGCCGGCATGAGTTCTCGGTGCCCGTACGGCACAGCCAGGTGCCCCGTCCGGTCCCGGTAGGCGACCGCCGCCTGGTGGCCGGCTTTCCAGTTGGCGTGCTCGGGCTCGATCAGGTTGTAGCGGACCATCCGCGCGATCAACGCGGGATCACGGTGCGTACCCAACCGCAGGAGCACTCGCCGCTCATCCTCGCCTTCGTCCGGTGCGTCACCGAGGAACGACGGCAACGTACCCGTTACCGGTGAATTCTCTTGCGGAACAGCGAGCATTTCCACGGCACGTTCATCGTGCGCGCGTAGCCCGTTCAATACGCGGATCAAGGGCCGGTACGAGGCCGAGTACGGCATGTCTTCTTCGGTCTCCCCCGGTCTCAGGAAGACCGGTACGACCAGCGTCGCAAGCTTTCCCTGCCCTGGTTTCTGCCGCAATGCCCGCCCGATGGCCTGGACGATATCTACCGCGGATCCTTTGGGGTCGATCAGGGCGACCGAGTCCACTGCCGGGCAGTCGACGCCCTCGCCGAGTACGCGGCAGTTGGACAGCACGGCCCGTCCGGCTCTGCCGCCGAACTGGGTGAGCCGGTCGGTGCGTACGTCCGGATCGTGTTCCCCGGACAGCCAGTTCGCCCATACCCGTTCCGGGTGGCGGCCGGGGTCTTCGGCGTGCAGCCGCTTTGCGGCCCGTCCAAGGCCTTCGGCGAAGGCGCGGGCTTCGATGGTGCGGTGGTGGAAGGTGATGCACCGCGTCAGATCATGCGCGGCCATCGTCTCCAGCAGCGCGGCCTGGAGCACCGCGAGCCGCTCCCCGCGTACCTCCTCCGACTCCCGCTCCTCGCCGTACAGCCGCGCCGGGGTCAGGCTGGGATCCCGCAGCTCCGCGACCACGACCTGGTACCGCGCAAGCAACCCCCGAGCGATCGCATCCGACAAATCCAGCTCAAAGAGAACCGGCCCAAAAATCGCTTCATCGTCCATCGAACAGGCCATCTCCTCCGGCAGCCGGTCCACCACCACCGAAGCCGCCGGCTCCCCGCCCCGCTGAGCAGCTGAAGAAGCCTCACCCGCTGCGCCTGCTTCCTCCCGTCGCCACCGCGGCCGCGCGGGCCGTTCCTCCCAGATCCGTGGCGTCGCGGTCATGTACAGGCGCCGCATGGCGGGCAGGAGCTCCTGGTCGTGCACCGCCGCCCACGCCTTCGCGAACGAACCACTCACCCGGTGCGCCTCATCCACCAGCACCACGTCCCACACATCCATGGGCAGGCCGTACTCGCCCCGGTGCGCCTCGATGAGCACCGGTAGGGAGGCGTAGGTGGCGAACACTGTCACTGGCCCCCGCCCGTGCCACAACCCCAGCTGCGGTGCACTCGTCGTCGCCCGCACCCCCAACGAGAACAGGCTCGGGTCGTCGTCCAGCGAGCACACCGCAACCGCCGGCCCCACATGCCCGAACGCCCGCCACTCCCTGACGGTTTGGGCCAGCAACGCCAGCGTCGGCACCAGCACCAGGACCCGGCCATCCGGCGCCAACCGCTTCACCGCGGCCGCACCGATGAACGTCTTCCCGGTACCGCAGGCACTCACCACCATGCCGCGCAGACCCTGCGGCGGAATCCGTTTGCCCGGCGGAATGTCGAGGCCTTTCACGATGGCTTCCACGGCCTCGATCTGGTGCGGGCGAAGAGAGAATGATTCCGTCATCGTCGAGGATTCCGATCCGGGGGAGATACAGGCTGGCATCCGCTCGTGATTCTACCCGCTGCATCATTGCGATGCACGGGCCAGATACATCCACACACCAGTACGGCCAGAAAGAACCCTCACACATGCCAGTCGTGTGCTACGTTCCCCATGCCTGGCAGTCGGTTCTACGATCCGGCGGATTGCAGCCGATCGCCCCTGACTGGTCGTCCGATGACATCGAGTCAGTTTCAAGCCCAGGCCGGCAGCCCCCTTCAGGCCTCGACGAGAGGCAGTAGGCCACGGTTCGTGAACCTACCCGCTAGCAGAGTTGATGCAGCCTCACCCCCGCTGCTGCCCGGCGAAGCCGGCAAGGGGCGGGAGCGCAGCGGACGCCCCCGCCCGGGTCGCGCAGCGACCCGGGCCCAGGATTTAAGCGAAGCGGTAATCCGTATTAACGCGAAGCGTGAAAAAC
>NZ_JAJSZC010000116.1:20025-24635 GCF_036815105.1 Streptomyces sp. IBSBF 3136 | reverse complement strand
GGCTCCCCAGGGGAGCCCGGCCCGGCGCGTGGCTGTCCCGGCGGCCTTACGACGTCGCCTTGCGGGCGGTGGTCTTCTTGGCGGTGGTCTTGCGGGCCGTCGACTTCTTGGCCGGGGCCTTCTTGGCGGTGACCTTCTTCGCCGGAGCCTTCTTGGCCGTCGCCTTCTTGGCGGTGGTCTTGGCCGCGGTGGTCTTGGCGGTCGCCGTGGTCTTCTTGGCGGGCGCCTTCTTCGCCGTGGTCTTCTTCGCGGCGGCGGCGGTCGTGGTCTTCTTCGCCGGCGTCGCCTTCTTCGCCGTGGTCTTCTTCGCGGCGGCCTTGGTGGTCTTCTTCGCGGCGGCCTTCTTGACCGTGGCGGAAGCCGCACCGGTCAGGCTGCCCTTGGGCGCCTTCTTGACGGAGACCTCACCGCCGCGCGGCAGCTTCTTCGACCCGCTCACCAGGTCCTTGAAGCCCTGACCGGCGCGGAAGCGCGGCACGGACGTCTTCTTGACGCGAACCCGCTCGCCCGTCTGGGGGTTCCGGGCGTAGCGAGCGGGACGGTCCACCTTCTCGAAGGACCCGAAACCGGTGACCGAGACCCGCTCGCCCGCGACGACCGCGCGGACGATGGCGTCCAGGACATGATCGACGGCTTCGGCGGCCTGCTGGCGGCCACCCACCTTGTCGGCAATCGCTTCTACGAGCTGCGCCTTGTTCACGTCTTCCCCTTCGGAGACATCGCCAGAACGAAAGTGTTCAAGCTTTTTCGCACGTTAGGCAGATATATACCGCAAATCAAACACGAAACGGGCTAATCACCCTAGTGCCGCAACGGACTCGGTTGTCCCGGGCTGTTCAGCGGTCCTCTTCGGGGATGCGACCCTCGTCGAGGTCCTTGGTGAACCGCTCGAGACGCCTTGCCGCGGCGGCGGGATCGTGCTTGGCCGCGGCCGTAATGACCAGCAGCTTCCGGGCCAGCGCCATCCGTACGCCCTCCGGGACTTGCAGTGCGCGCACTCTTGTGTGCGCTTCCTTGAGCTGGTTCGCGACCGCCGTATAGAGCTCGAGTTGGCCGTCGTGTTCCATGCACAGATTGTGCCATCTGGGGCGAGTTGTCGCCTGCGCAGGGTGCAACTGCCGCCTCGTACAGCCATCTCGGCGCTTTCCGGCGCCGCGGTCCCGCTGACCGCCTACCCGGCCAACCGGGCGTTTAACGTGGGAAGTTGACCGGACGGCCGGGGCGGCAGGGGGCCGTTCGGGTGCAGACATGGCCGTACCCCCGATCGTGGCGATCGGGGGTACGGCGGGAGTGTTGCGGTGACCGAAACTCGACTTGTCCGGCCGCCGGTGATCAGCTCTGGAGCGTGCGCGGCTTGTAGGCGGGCCGCTTGTCCTCGAAGGCGGCGATGTCGCCCTCGCTCTGCAGCGTGATGGAGATGTCGTCCAGGCCGTTCAGCAGCCGCCAGCGGGAGTTCTCGTCCAGCTCGAAGGAGGCGGTGACGCCCTCGGCGCGCACCTCACGTGCCTCGAGGTCCACCGTGACCTCGGCCGTGGGGTCCGCCTCGGTCAGCTCCCACAGCGCGTCCACGACCTTCTGGTCGAGGACCACCGTGAGCAGGCCGTTCTTCAGCGAGTTGCCCCGGAAGATGTCCGCGAAGCGGGAGGAGATCACGGCCTTGAAGCCGTAGTTCTGCAGTGCCCAGACGGCGTGCTCCCGGGAGGAGCCGGTGCCGAAGTCGGGGCCGGCCACCAGGACCGTGGCGCCCTGCCGCTCGGGCCGGTTGAGGACGAAGGTCTCGTCCTTGCGCCAGGCCTCGAACAGCCCGTCCTCGAAGCCGTCCCGGGTGACCTTCTTGAGCCAGTGGGCGGGGATGATCTGGTCGGTGTCGACGTTGCCGCGGCGCAGCGGGACGGCCCGGCCGGTGTGGGTGGTGAAGGCTTCCATGATTCTCAGACTCCAGCGGGCACGGGGGCGTCGGACAGGTCGGCGGGCGAGGCCAGGTGGCCGAGGACGGCGGTCGCGGCCGCGACCTGCGGCGACACCAGGTGGGTGCGGCCGCCCTTGCCCTGCCGGCCCTCGAAGTTGCGGTTGGAGGTGGAGGCGGAGCGCTCGCCCGGGGCCAGCTGGTCGGGGTTCATGCCGAGACACATCGAGCAGCCGGCGTGCCGCCATTCGGCGCCGGCCTCCTTGAAGACGACGTCCAGGCCCTCGGAGACGGCCTGCAGACCCACCCGCGCGGAGCCGGGGACGACCAGCATCCGTACGCCGTCGGCGACTTTGCGGTCCTGGAGGATCGCGGCGGCCGCGCGCAGGTCCTCGATGCGCCCGTTGGTGCAGGAGCCTACGAAGACGGTGTCCACCTTGATGGAGCGCAGCGGCTGTCCGGCGTCCAACCCCATGTACTCCAGGGCCTTTTCGGCGGCCAGGCGCTCCGAAGCGTCTTCGTACGAAGCCGGGTCGGGGACGGAGGCCGAAAGCGGTGCGCCCTGGCCGGGGTTGGTACCCCAGGTGACGAACGGCGACAGCGCGGCGGCGTCGATGTGGACCTCGGCGTCGAAGACGGCGTCCTCGTCGGTGCGCAGCGTCCTCCAGTACTCGACCGCGGCGTCCCAGTCGGCGCCCTCGGGGGCGTGCGGGCGGCCCTGGAGGTACGCGAAGGTGGTCTCGTCCGGGGCGATCATGCCCGCGCGGGCACCGGCCTCGATCGACATGTTGCAGATGGTCATCCGGGCCTCCATCGAGAGCTTCTCGATGGCGGAGCCGCGGTACTCCAGGATGTAGCCCTGACCGCCGCCGGTGCCGATCTTCGCGATGATCGCCAGGATCAGGTCCTTGGCCGTGACGCCCTCGGGCAGCTCGCCGTCGACCGTGATCGCCATGGTCTTCGGACGGGCCAGCGGCAGCGTCTGGGTGGCCAGCACGTGCTCGACCTGCGAGGTGCCGATGCCGAACGCCAGCGCGCCGAAGGCACCGTGCGTGGAGGTGTGGGAGTCACCGCAGACGACCGTGGTACCGGGCTGGGTCAGGCCCAGCTGCGGACCCACGACGTGCACGACACCCTGCTCGACGTCGCCGAGCGGGTGCAGGCGCACACCGAACTCGGCGCAGTTCTTGCGCAGCGTCTCCAGCTGGGCCCGGGAGACCGGGTCGGCGATCGGCTTGTCGATGTCGAGGGTCGGGGTGTTGTGGTCCTCGGTCGCGATGGTGAGGTCGAGGCGGCGCACCTGGCGGCCGTTCTGCCGCAGGCCGTCGAAGGCCTGCGGGCTGGTCACCTCGTGCAGCAGGTGCAGATCGATGTAGAGGAGGTCGGGCTCGCCCTCGGCGCGCCGGACGACGTGGTCGTCCCAGACCTTCTCCGCGAGTGTCCTACCCATCGCTTTCCCTCCGGTCGGCACGCTTCCACCGACACAACTAGAGATCTTCAGGAGGCGGCTGCCCGCGCCCCGGTTCGGGCGTCCGCCGCCAGGGCCCGTGGTCCACGGGCCGCTGTGTGATTCCAGGGTGGCGCGTTCCACGGAAAATTGAACTTGCGTTTCACAGAGTGAGACGGGAGTATCGTTGCATGGACAACAGTAGCGGCGTCGGCGTTCTGGACAAGGCGGCCCTCGTCCTGAGCGCTCTGGAGTCCGGTCCGGCCACCCTCGCGGGTCTGGTCGGGGCCACCGGACTGGCACGACCCACGGCCCACCGCCTGGCCGTGGCCCTGGAACACCACCGCATGGTGGCACGCGACATGCAGGGCCGGTTCATCCTCGGCCCGCGCCTCGCGGAGCTCGCGGCCGCGGCCGGCGAGGACCGCCTGCTCGCCACGGCGGGCCCCGTGCTCACCCACCTCCGCGATGTCACCGGCGAGAGCGCGCAGCTCTATCGCCGCCAGGGTGACATGCGGATCTGCGTGGCTGCGGCGGAGCGCCTGTCCGGCCTGCGGGACACGGTCCCGGTCGGCTCGACGCTGACCATGAAGGCCGGTTCCTCGGCGCAGATCCTCATGGCCTGGGAGGAGCCGGAGCGCCTGCACCGGGGCCTGCAGGGCGCCCGCTTCACGGCGACGGCCCTGTCGGGCGTACGGCGGCGCGGCTGGGCCCAGTCCATCGGCGAGCGCGAGCCGGGCGTCGCGTCCGTCTCCGCACCCGTGCGCGGCCCCTCCAACCGCGTGGTGGCCGCCGTCTCCGTCTCCGGCCCCATCGAGCGCCTGACCCGGCACCCGGGCCGGATGCACGCCCAGGCCGTCATCGACGCCGCGTCCCGTCTCTCCGAGGCCCTGCGCCGCACGGGCTGAGCCGGCGCGGTCCCGCCGGAACACGGTCGCCTCAACGCCGCGGCACCGTGGTCCGGCGGGACCGGCCCGGGCACGGCGGTGCCCCGCCGGCCGGCAGGCCGAACGGTTCGTCGCGTACGCCGAGTTGCCGCACCGGCGGGCGCAGACACGACGAAGGCCCTCCACCGAGGTGGAGGGCCTTCGTGTCGTACCCCCGACCGGATTCGAACCGGCGCTACCGCCTTGAGAGGGCGGCGTGCTAGGCCGCTACACAACGGGGGCGAGGATCTTACGTTTCCGCAGATCCGAGCTGGTCTACCTGGACTCGAACCAAGACTAACTGAACCAGAATCAGTCGTGCTGCCAATTA
>NZ_JAJSZC010000116.1:0-19925 GCF_036815105.1 Streptomyces sp. IBSBF 3136 | reverse complement strand
ACTCGAACCAAGACTAACTGAACCAGAATCAGTCGTGCTGCCAATTACACCATAGGCCACTGGAACTCAAGCCCCTAAGGGGTTCTCGTTCTAGTTCGCTCCCCCGGGTTCCGGCCTCTCGGCCCGCTCCCCGGCGGCGCAGGAAGAACATTACCCGAAGGTGGACGGGGCTCCAAAACGAGTATCCGAGCGGACCAGCGCGGGCAGTTCGGCGAGGGTCGAGATCCGGTGCGCCGAGACGGCGTCCACGTCCCTCGGGTACGCCCCGCCGCGGTCGATCCACACGGACAGCAGCCCGGCCTCCGCCGCGCCCCTGCCGTCGATCTCCGGGTGGTCGCCGACGTACGCCACCTCGCCCGGCGGCAGGCCGAGCGCTTCGCAGGCCGCGAGGAAGGCGCCGGGCTCGGGCTTGGAGACGCCCAGCTCGGCGGCGCACAGCACGCTCTCGAAGCGGTCGAGGAGACCGAGGGTGCGCAACTTGTGCTCCTGGACCGTGAGGCTGGAGTTCGAGAGCACCGCGTGCCGGTGGCTGGCGGCGAGGGCGTCCAGGGCGGGCAGCACGTCCGGGAAGAGCGCCCAGGCGGCCTCGTAGTGACCGATGTAACGCCGGAACCAGGCGTCGGCCTCGGCGTCGGACAGCTCCCGGTCCAGGAAGACGCGCACGCGGTCGCGGCGCTGTCCCTCGAAGGAGACCTCCCCCGCCGAGAAGCGGGCCCACTGCCGGTCGGTGATCTCCCGCCACCGCCCGAGCGCCTGCTCCGGGGTCGCGTACCCGGCGAGCAGCCCCTCGGCCGCCAGGTGGACACGCATGCCCTCGCGGTCGGCGGTCGTGTAGTCGAAGAGGGTGTCGTCGACGTCCCAGACGACGGCTCTGATCGTCATGACACCGACGGTAACCGGCGTGCCGCCCCCGCGTCCCCCGGATGCCCAGGGCGGGTGCGGACGAAGGAGGCGTGCGAAGGGTGCGTACGACGAGGGGCGGCACCCGGGGTCCCCGGGTGCCGCCCCTCGTCGTACGGCGTTCGCTACGCGGCCAGCTTCGCCAGCGCGGCGTCGACGCGGGCCAGCGTCTTCTCCTTGCCCAGGACCTCGAGGGACTCGAAGAGGGGCAGGCCGACGGTGCGGCCGGTGACGGCGACACGGACCGGGGCCTGGGCCTTGCCGAGCTTGAGGCCGTGGGCCTCGCCGGCGGCCAGGACGGCCTCCTTCAGGGACTCGGGAGACGTCCAGTCGGCCGCCTCCAGCTTCTCCCTGGCCGTGCGGAGCAGCGCGTCGGAACCCTCCTTCATCGCCTTCGTCCAGCTCGCCTCGTCGAAGACCGGCTCCGGCAGGAACAGGAAGTCGACGTTCTCCGTGATCTCGGAGAGGACCTTCAGGCGGGTCTGCGCGTGCGGCGCGATGGCCTGCCACTTGGTCTCGTCGAAGTCCTCCGGCGCCCAGGTCGCGAAGGGGGGCCTGAGCCAGGGCGCGCAGCGCTCCGTGAAGTCCTTCACGTCGAGCATCCGGATGTGGTCGGCGTTGATCGCCTCGCACTTCTTCAGGTCGAAGCGCGCCGGGTTGGGGTTCACGTCCTTGATGTCGAAGGCCGCGACCATCTCCTCGATCGAGAAGATGTCCTGGTCGGCCGAGAGCGACCAGCCGAGCAGCGACAGGTAGTTGAGCAGGCCCTCGGGCAGGAAGCCGCGCTCGCGGTAGAGGTTGAGCGAGGACTGCGGGTCACGCTTGGAGAGCTTCTTGTTGCCCTCGCCCATCACGTACGGCAGGTGACCGAAGGCAGGGGTCGCCTTGGCGATGCCCAGCTCGGTCAGCGCCTTGTACAGGGCGATCTGCCGCGGGGTGGAGGACAGCAGGTCCTCGCCGCGCAGGACGTGGGTGATCTCCATCAGCGCGTCGTCGACCGGGTTCACCAGCGTGTACAGCGGGGCGCCGTTGGCGCGGACGATGCCGTAGTCCGGCACGTTCTCCGGGAGGTACGTGATCTCGCCGCGGACCAGGTCGTCGAAGGTGATCGTCTCGTCGGGCATGCGGAAGCGGACGATCGGGGAGCGGCCCTGCGCCTTGTACTCCTCGACCTGCGCCTCGCTCAGGTCGCGGCAGTGACCGTCGTAGCCGGACGGCTTGCCGGCGGCGCGGGCGGCCTCGCGGCGGGTGTCCAGCTCCTCCTGGGAGCAGTAGCAGTAGTAGGCGTGGCCGGCGTCGAGGAGCTTCTGGGCGACGTCCTTGTAGAGGTCCATGCGCTGCGACTGCCGGTACGGCGCGTGCGGGCCGCCGACCTCGGGGCCCTCATCCCAGTCGAAGCCCAGCCAGCGCATCGAGTCGAGGAGCTGGTTGTAGGACTCCTCGGAGTCGCGGGCCGCGTCGGTGTCCTCGATGCGGAAGACCAGGGTGGCCTGGTGGTGGCGGGCGAACGCCCAGTTGAACAGGGCGGTGCGGACCAGGCCCACGTGGGGGTTACCGGTGGGCGACGGGCAGAAACGGACGCGTACTGGGGAGCCGGATGCGCTAGCCACGCTTGACAACCTTGTTGGTGAGAGTGCCGATGCCTTCGATGGTGACGGCGACCTCGTCGCCGACGTTCAGGGGGCCGACCCCCGCGGGGGTGCCGGTGAGGATGACGTCGCCGGGCAGCAGGGTCATGGCCTCGGAGATGTTGACGATCAGGTCCTCGATGGAGTGGGTCATCTCGCTGGTGCGGCCGAGCTGACGCTGGTCACCGTTGACGGTGAGCTGCACGGTCAGGTCGTTCGCCCGGCCGAGGTCCAGGTCCGTCTCCACCCAGGGGCCCAGCGGGCAGGAGGTGTCGAAGCCCTTGGCCCGCGCCCACTGCTTCTCCCGCTTCTGCACGTCCCGGGCGGTGACGTCGTTGGCGCAGGTGTAGCCGAAGATCACGTCCTTGACGCGCTCACGCGGGACCTCGCGGCACATGCGGCCGATGACCACGGCCAGCTCGGCCTCGTGGTGCAGTTCCTGGGAGAAGGCCGGGTACTGGATCTCGTCGCCGGGCCCGATGACCGAGGTGGAGGGCTTGAAGAAGGCGAAGGGGGCGTCGGGCACCTCGTTGCCCAGCTCCCTGGCGTGGTCGGCGTAGTTGCGCCCGAACGCCACGACCTTGTTGGGGAGCACCGGAGGCAGCAGCCTGACCTTGCTCAGCGGCACCTTCGTCCCGGACAGCTCGAAGTCCGCGAACGGGATGCCCTTGATGATGTCGAGGACGAGTTCGTCCTGCTTGTCGCCCTCGACCGCGCCGAAGGCTACGTTCCCGTCGATGGAGAACCTGGCGATGCGCACGGGATCCTTGCGCCCCTCACTGAGAACCGGCTTACTGACGCCCCAGGTTAACCGGTCGGGCCGCCCGGCGTTCGGGCAGTACGGCGTGGCGACCGGGACTTTCCCCCGCCGGAAACCGGCGTACCGGAATTCAGAATCCGGGAGTTTCCCGCCGGGACATTCGACGCATTCCCTCCTTTCCGTGGCCGGAAGCGCAGTTGATCGGGCCGGATCAGGACCCCAGGATGCCCCACGGAAAACCACCGACTTTCCGACCGGGAGAGGACCTCACGAAGGCGTCCCGAAAGCTCTGAGGAGAAGAACTGCGGAATCTTCTTCCACAACAGCGGCCGGACGGGTTCCCTCACCGCCTTCCGCGGCAGCGACGTGCCGAACCTCGCCGGACACACCTTCCAGACCTCAGGCGCCGGCAAGGGACCTGCTGCGCGACACGTACGACGAGGACGCCTCGGCCGCCCTCGCCCGCGGCGGCACCACGGAGTACCCGGTCATCGAGTCGGGCGGCGGATTCCGGCCCGCTACTGCGTGAGGGGTTTCGGGCTTTCCGGCCGGCCCGTGCGAAAATCCGCCTCGGGCGTGACGTCGGACCGCCGGTACGGAATATCCGGCAGGGCCGTCGCGGCACGCTACGGATATCACCTGCCGCCGCACCCGCGGACCCCCGCGCCGGAAATCGACACGAGCAGCGCGAAGTGCTCCACGGGAAAAAATCCGCATTCCGTGGAAGGGCGGTGCCGGAGGGACGCCGGCCCTCTGGGATCGGCCGTCCGGAAGCTCGCGAAGCCGTACGCGTATCCGGCGGGCGTCACGGCGGCGCGGCTGAAGGCCGAGGCCGGGATTGGGCGCGGGATGATCCGGAAGCGGATCACGGCGCCGCGGCGACCGCGGGACCCGCACCGGGAAAAGGTGAGCGCGGCCGGGAGGATCGCCTCGGGGACGTGACCTCCGGACCGCGCTCGACGGTGCGGTGTGCGCTCGGCTACTCGCCGGCCGCCACGCCCGCCGGGACCTCCATCAGGATGGTGCGGCGGGGGTTGGCCGTCTGGGCGGGCAGGTCGACGGAGTGCTCCGGCAGCTCGGGCGTCTGCAGGTCGTCGGCGTCCTCGAGGTGCGCCAGCGTCGTGCGCCGCGGGTTGGCTATGTTGCGGAACATCATCGTCGTCTTCACCGTTGTCGTCCTGTGGGTCGAGACAGAGTGCTTCATCCTGTAAAGCGTCAGGCTAAACATCCGATTCCCCGCCGCGGACGTGAACTCCCCATGATCTGCATGTGAGTTTGCTCACGAACGTAGGGGCAAATCGGTCAATTCCGGCTGACAACTCTCCCCAGCGAAACGGACATTGACCCCCTGAAGCTTCCATTCCGCTCCTGATCATGGCGACTGGGACACCGGGCACCGGACGGCGACTCGCAGTGGTACGTCCGTTTCATGGCGAATCGCCCTCCACGGATGGTGACGCGGGGCTCACACGGTGTCACGGAGGTCACAGCTCGGGACACGGCCCTTGTTGGAGATCCTGCACTGTGCTGGAATTCCACGGACCGCCGCGGGATCGAGCCGGCGCGCAGGGGGCGCAACTCAGCGCCGAGTGGCGGCGAGATAGGGGGAGCCTGCGCCGGTCACTCAAGACCACCCGGAGGGCGCATTCAGGGCGCTCTCCAATACGCCGACACCGTGTCCCTCCGTTCAACCGGAGGGGCGCCTGGTCCAGAGGTTGCGACGCTAGTGCAGGGACGTTTCAAGAGGGATGGCAGCGCTTCGGCGGAGCCGGAGTCGCACGACGGGACTGGCCCGATGAAGGGCAGCTCCTCGCCCCAGCACGCCCAGAACCCGGGCTCGGCGCCGGCCGGTGACGGCGGTGAGCGCCACGGGCGCCACGGCGTCTCGGCCCTGACGGGTCCGCCGGGCGCCACGAAGAACAAGACCGCTGACCCCACGCCGGACGTGCAGCCCCCCAAGGCCCTGACCGGCCCCGGCTCCCGCCTGGCCCTGCGCAACTGGCGCATCTCCACGCGTCTGGTCTCGCTGCTCGCGCTCCCGGTCGTCGCGGCGACCTCGCTGGGCGCGCTGCGCATCGACCAGAACGTGACCGACATCCAGCAGCTCGACAACATGAAGCTGCTGACGGACATGACCAAGCAGGCCACCGAGCTGGCCATGGCGCTGCAGGACGAGCGTGACCAGTCCGCCGGCCCCCTGGCGCACGGCGTGACGGCGACCTACGAGGTCAAGGGCTTCGAGGACAAGACCGACCGGGCCCGCGAGAACTTCCTCAACGCCTCCGAGCAGATCGACGAGGCCAGCAAGAACGGCAACCTCCAGGGCGTCCGCGACACCCTGGTGAGCCTCGCCAACCAGCTGGACGACCTGGCCAAGATCCGCCGGACCGCCTACCAGTCGAAGAACAACTCGACGCAGACGGTCGAGGCCTACCACCGGCTGATCACCCAGCTGATCGACCTCTCCCAGTCCATGGCCGAGGCGTCGAGCAACCCGGAGATGATCTCCCGCACCCGTGCCCTGGCGGCGTTCTCCGCCGCCAAGGAGTACGCCTCGGTGCAGCGCGCCGTCATCGCCGCGGCCCTCACCTCCAGCAACACCGAGAAGGGCCACCTCTCGGACAACGACCGCCTCTACGGCCAGTCGGCGTACGAGAGCGAGAACTCCCAGATCGCGATCTTCCGGAAGATCTACAGCAACCAGAACCCGGACCAGCTGCTCAAGCCGATCGAGGAGAACAACCCGATCATCCAGGCCGCGGACCTCTACGCCAAGCGGACCTTCGAGTCCCGCGACGGCCTCGACGGTCTGCCGGCGCGGTCCTACCGCGACTGGGTGGACGACAGCACCTCCAAGATCCAGCAGATGAAGAACATCGAGCACACGCTGCTCGAGGACATGGAGCAGAAGGCCCGCGAGCTGAAGTCGTCCAAGGAACAGGACGCGATCATCTCCGGTGTCCTGATCCTGATCGTCCTCGGCATCTCGCTCGTCGGCGCGTTCGTCGTGGCCCGGTCCATGATCCGCTCGCTGCGCCGGCTGCAGGACACCGCCACCAAGGTCGCCCAGGACCGGCTGCCCGAGCTGGTCAAGCAGCTCTCCGAGTCCGACCCGCAGGACGTCGACACGTCCGTGGAGTCGGTCGGTGTGCACTCCCGGGACGAGATCGGCCAGGTGGCCGCGGCCTTCGACGACGTGCACCGCGAGGCCGTCCGCCTCGCCGCCGAGCAGGCCCTGCTGCGGGGCAACGTCAACGCGATGTTCACCAACCTCTCGCGCCGCTCCCAGGGCCTCATCCAGCGTCAGCTCTCGCTCATCTCCGAACTGGAGTCCCGCGAGGCCGACCCGGACCAGCTCTCCTCGCTGTTCAAGCTCGACCACCTCGCGACGCGTATGCGCCGTAACGGTGAGAACCTCCTCGTCCTCGCCGGTGAAGAGCCCGGCCGCCGCTGGACCCGCCCGGTCCCGCTGGTCGACGTGCTCCGCGCCGCCGCGTCCGAGGTGGAGCAGTACGAGCGCATCGAACTGGCCGCGGTGCCGACCACCGAAGTGGCCGGCCGCGTGGTCAACGACCTCGTGCACCTCCTCGCCGAGCTGCTCGAGAACGCGACCTCCTTCTCCTCACCGCAGACCAAGGTCAAGGTGACCGGTCACGCGCTGCCCGACGGCCGCGTGCTGATCGAGATCCACGACACCGGTATCGGCCTCTCCCCCGAGGACCTCGCGGCGATCAACGAGCGGCTCGCCTCGCCGCCCACCGTGGACGTCTCGGTGTCCCGCCGCATGGGTCTGTTCGTGGTCGGTCGTCTGTCGCAGCGTCACGGCATCCGCATCCAGCTCCGCCCGTCCGACTCCGGTGGTACGACCGCGCTGGTCATGCTCCCCGTGGACGTCGCCCAGGGCGGCAAGAAGCCCGCTCCCGGCAAGCCCGGCGCGCCCGCCTCGACCGGTGGTCCGGCCGCCGCGCAGGCCGCGGCAGGTGCCGCGGCCGCCCGCCGCAACAACGGTGGCAGCGGAAACAACGGCGCGGGCGCTCCCGCGGGTGCCCCCAACGGCGCCCTCGGCGGCACGCCGTCGGCCGGCCGCCTGGGCACGGGCCAGGGTCCGCGCGGCCAGGTCGGCGCCGCCCAGGGTCCCCGGGCCGCACTGCCCGGTGCCGGCCAGGGCGGCCGTCCCGGCGCGCCGGGTGGCGCGCGTGGTCCGCAAGGTCCCGGTGCCGGACAGCAGGGCCGGCCGGCCCCGGCCGGTGCGGGCGGCTTCGGCGGACAGCAGCAGGGCCAGCAGTCCGCGGGCTCCCAGCAGGACCTCTTCAGCGGCCGTGGCCCGGCCGGTCAGCGCGGTGGCGCCGCCGACCAGGGCCGGCAGCCGCAGCTCGCGCCGCGTGGCGGCCCGCGGGCCGAGCTGCCCGGCGGCAACCCGCCCGCGCAGCGCACCCCGGACTGGAGCGGCAACGCCCAGGCCCCGCTCTCCCGCGCCTCGCTGGACGCCCCGCGCGGCCACGACGAGCAGGACGCTGCGCACACCGGGCGCATGCCGCGCGTCGACGACCGGCAGGGTCCGGGCGCGACCGCGGAGATGCCGCGCATCGACGCGCAGGGTCCGGGCTCGACGGGCGAGTTCCCCCGTCCCGACCTCGGCATGGGCGGCTCCACCGGCCAGTTCGCGCGTCCCGGCGCCCAGCAGGACACCGGCCAGTTCGCCCAGTACGGCCAGCAGGACAACGGTCAGTACGGCCAGCAGGGCGGGACCGGCCAGTTCACCCGCTCCGACGTGTACGGCACGCCGGCCCAGCAGGACCCGCAGAGCACGGGCCAGTTCCCGGTCCCGCAGAACTACGACGGCGGCTCGACCGGTCAGCACGCGCTGCCCGGCCGGCCGGACCAGGGTCCCGCGAGCACCGGCCAGTTCGAGCGCCCGCAGCCGGGTGGCCGTGCCGACTTCGGCGCCCAGCACCGGCCGGCCCCGCAGCGTCCGGTCCGCCAGGAGCCGGAGGCGCTGCCGCCGGCCAGCGGTCCAGGCGACGGCCGTACCCCGCTGTTCGACACGCTGGAGACCAACTGGTTCCACGGCCAGCAGGGTCAGCAGGGTGGCCAGCAGCCGGACAACACCCCGGCGCCCGCTCCTCAGCAGGCACCGGCTCCTCAGCGCCCGGCCTCCACGACCGGGTCCTGGCGCACCTCGCCGAACGACGAACTCGTCCGTCAGGCGGAGCGCGTACGACAGCCCGCGGCGGGCGGTATCACCACCTCCGGCCTGCCGCGCCGGGTGCCCCGGGCGAACCTCGTCCCGGGCACGGCTCAGCAGCAACAGCACCAAGCCGGTCCGCAGGTCTCGCGTGCGCCTGACGACGTACGCGGCCGGCTGACCAATCTCCGTCGGGGCATCGCACAGGGCCGACAGGCCGGCAACGGTCAGACCGGCAGCTTCCCCAGCCCCACTCACCAGCAGGAGCGTTAGTTGAGTCCGATGAGCCAGGCGGCACAGAACCTGAACTGGTTGATCACCAACTTCGTGGACAACACCCCTGGGGTGTCCCACACCGTGGTGGTCTCCGCCGACGGCCTTCTGCTGGCGATGTCCGAAGGGTTCCCGCGGGATCGCGCGGACCAGCTCGCGGCCGTCGCATCCGGGTTGACCTCCCTCACGGCCGGGGCTTCCCGGATCTTCGAGGGCGGCAACGTGGCACAGACGGTCGTGGAGATGGAGCGCGGTTTCCTCTTCCTGATGTCCGTCTCGGACGGGTCGTCCCTCGCGGTCCTGGCCCACCCCGAGTGCGACATCGGTCTGGTCGGCTACGAGATGGCACTGCTCGTCGACCGCGCGGGTGCGGTACTCACCCCGGACCTGCGCGCCGAACTCCAAGGCAGTCTGCTCCACTGACCCGCTCCGGCACCACCCACCTCACGAAAACACCGTCCGGCCGCCACAATCCCCCCACCGGCCCCGTCAGACGGCACGACTGACCGACTTGCTGTCCCGCCCGGAGGATTCATGACCCCGCCCACCGCCCATCATGATCCGTACGCCGAGCCGTACGGGGACGAGGGCGACCAGCCGCTGGTGAGGCCGTACGCGATGACCGGCGGCCGGACCCGGCCGCGGTACCAGCTGGCCATCGAGGCACTGATCAGCACCACGGCCGACCCGGCAGCCCTGATGGGACTTCTCCCGGAGCACCAGCGCATCTGCCACCTGTGCCGGGAGGTCAAGTCGGTCGCGGAGGTCTCCGCGCTGCTGGCCATGCCGCTCGGTGTGGCCCGGATCCTGGTCGCCGACCTCGCCGAGGCCGGCCTGGTCGCCATCCACCAGCCTGGTGGCGACGAGAACAACGGTGGCGCTCCGGACGTGACGCTGCTCGAAAGGGTGCTCAGTGGACTTCGCAAGCTCTGACGGGGGCCGGACCACCACCTCCGCGAAGATCGTGGTGGCGGGCGGCTTCGGCGTGGGCAAGACCACGTTCGTCGGCGCCGTCTCGGAGATCAACCCGCTGCGCACGGAGGCCGTCATGACGTCCGCCTCGGCGGGCATCGACGACCTGACCCACACCGGGGACAAGACCACGACCACCGTGGCCATGGACTTCGGCCGCATCACCCTGGACCAGGACCTGATCCTGTACCTCTTCGGTACGCCGGGCCAGGACCGCTTCTGGTTCATGTGGGACGACCTGGTGCGCGGTGCGATCGGCGCGGTGGTCCTGGTGGACACCCGCCGTCTCGCCGACTGCTTCCCGGCCGTGGACTACTTCGAGAACAGCGGTCTGCCGTTCGTCATCGCCCTCAACGGCTTCGACGGCCAGCAGCCGTACACCCCGGAGGAAGTGCGCGAGGCCCTGCAGATAGGTCCCGACGCCCCGATCATCACGACCGACGCCCGTCATCGCGCGGACGCCAAGAGTGCGCTGATCACGCTGGTGGAGCACGCCCTGATGGCGCGGCTGCGGTAGCACCCAAGTTCGACATGCCGTACGGCAGTTGTAGAACCCTCGGAGCCGGCTGTGGCCTTAGACACGGTCGGCTCCGGTGTTCATAACAGTTCGGCAGAGGAATCCCCCGGCATCACCACGCGACGCGGTCGCGTGGTGCCGCTGTGCGCACGAACGCCCCGCCTTTTGGCGGGGCTCGTTCTTTATGACCGTTTTATCTAGGGCTTACAAGAGGGCTGATCACAGGTTTCCACTGTTTGGAAGTGCACTGGTCCACGTGCTGGAATGCCTGAACTGCCCATTAGTCAAAGACGTACCTACCAAGTGGTCGAAGACGAACCGGGCTCTGAGAGACTGCGGCACGACGTAGGTGCCGACCGCCGAGAGGTTGTTGGTCGAGTGAGGCGAAGCAAGAACGGTCCCGAGCCGTCGGCGCGGGGCAACTTCACCCCGCCGCCGCGCGCTGCGGCGCCCACCCCTGTGCCCGGTGCGGAGCCGACGGCCACGCCCGCGAAGAGCGGCGGCCGGTTCTCCCCGCGCAACTGGCGGGTGCCGACCAGGCTGAACGCGATTCTGCTCATACCCGTGGTGGTCGGCCTCGTCATGGGCGGCTTCCAGGTGAAGAGCTCCATCGACACCTGGCAGCAGGCCCGCGACGCGGAGAACACCGCCCGTCTGGTGCGTGCCGCGCTCTCCTACGCCGACGCCCTCGAGAACGAGCGTGACGTCACGGCGGCGCCCCTGCTGCTGGGCAACGACAAGAACACCGTCACCGCCGCCCGCAAGGCCACGGACCAGGCCGCCGACGCCTTCTCCCAGGCCGCGCAGGACATGCCGGACAAGCCCGGTCTGAAGCGCCGGCTGCAGCTGTTCCGCAAGGCGGAGCCCCAGCTGCAGACGCTGCGCCAGGTCGCGTACACCTCCAAGGTCCACGGTGTGCAGACCGAGGAGGGCTACGTCGAGGTCAGCCACCCCCTGATGGAGTTCGCCAACGAGCTCGGCCTGGGCACCGGCAACATCACCTCCTACGGCCGTACGGTCTACGCCATCTCCCTCACCAAGGCGGCGCTCTCGCTGGAGCGGTCGATCGGCACCCACCTGCTGGTCAAGCCCGGCCCGGACGACGGGAACCTGGCGACGCAGCGCGTCTCCCTGTCCTCGTACGCCTACCTGGAGCGCATCGCCCTCGAGGAGTACCTCGGCGGTGGCACCGACGAGGACGCGCAGAACCTGGCCGACGCCCAGGCGAAGATCAAGACGGACGGCGCCGCGCTGGTCCAGCAGCAGAAGCAGCAGGACCCGAAGTACGTCGCCCCGCCGGCGGACCCGTCCAAGATGGTCGGGGCGCTGGTCACCATGAAGGACACCAGCCCGCTCACCCGTCAGGTCATGGCCGGCAAGGGCTACACCGCGAAGAACTGGTTCGCGGTGAACTCGCTCAAGTACAAGGCCTACCGGCAGATCGAGTCGAACCTCGCCGACAAGGCGGTGAACGAGGCCTCCGGCATCGCCGACGACGCCAAGACTTCCGCGATCATCACCGGTGCGGCCGTCGTGGTCGCCCTGCTCCTCGCCTTCATCCTGGCCGGTGCCGTGGCCCGGCAGATGAGCCGCTCGATGCGCCAGCTGCGCAACGCGGCCTTCGGCATCGCCGAGCAGCGCCTGCCGATGCTGGTCGACCAGCTCTCCCGCACCGACCCCGGTCGCGTCGACACCCGGGTCGCGCCGATCCCGATCAACTCCACGGACGAGATCGGCGAGGTCGCCCGCGCCTTCGACCAGGTCCACCGCGAGGCCGTCCGGCTCGCCGCCGAACAGGCCCTGCTGCGGGGCAACATCAACGCGATCTTCACCAACCTCTCGCGCCGCAACCAGTCGCTGATCGAGGGCCAGCTGACCCTGATCACCGACCTGGAGAACAACGAGGCCGACCCGGACCAGCTGGAGAACCTCTTCCGCCTGGACCACCTCGCGACCCGTATGCGCCGCAACGGCGAGAACCTCCTGGTCCTCGCGGGCGAGGAGCCCGGCCGCCGCTGGGACCAGCCGGTCCCGCTGGTGGACGTGCTGCGCGCCGCCTCCTCCGAGGTGGAGCAGTACGAGCGCATCGAGCTGTCCGGCGTGCCGGAGGCCGAGATCCACGGCCGCGCGGTCACCGACCTCGTGCACCTGCTGGCCGAGCTGCTGGAGAACGCCACCACGTTCTCCTCCCCGCAGACCAAGGTCCGCGTCACCGCGACCCGTCTCCCCGACGGCCGCGTGATGATCGAGATCCACGACAAGGGCATCGGCCTGACCGCCGAGGACTTCGCGGACATCAACCACAAGCTGGCCAACCCGCCGACCGTGGACGCCGCGATCTCGCAGCGCATGGGCCTGTTCGTGGTCGGCCGGCTGTCCGACCGGCACGGCATCCGCGTCCAGCTCCGCCCCTCGGGCGAGCAGGCCGGTACGACCTCGCTGGTCATGCTGCCGGACGCGATCACGCACGGCGGTGGCGGCGAGACGCCGCTGGACCGCGAGGAGTTCACGGTCTCCCAGATCATCCCGGAGCAGCAGTTCCAGGGTGAGAGCTTCGCCCAGGTGCCGCCCATGCGCACCGCCGCCGAACTGGGCTTCGACGACAGCCAGTACACCGACGTCCCCGACGACATCCGCGACCTGGACCCCGTCGGCCGCTCCCTGATGCGTGAGGAGCGCCGCGCGGCTCTGGAGGCCCAGACCCTCGGGCAGCCGCACCCGGAGACCGGCGAGCAGTCCGGGTACCGGGACGACTTCGACGCGATGCGCTCCTTCGACGGCGGCGAGGCGGGCTACCCCGAGCAGCGGGCGTACCCGGAGCAGACGCAGCAGGCGTACCCGGAGCAGTCGTACGAGGAGCGGCAGCGCACCGCGTACGAGAAGTCGTACGACGAGCAGTACTACCCGCCGGCCGGTGACACGTCGCGCAACGACGGCTTCGCCCAGAACGGCGGCGGCTACCCCGACCCCGCGTATCCGGAACCGGCCCAGGAGGAGCGCGCGTCCTCGCACGATGCCGCGTCCGACGGGTTCGGCTCCTACGAGGGCCAGTCCTACCAGGACGACTGGCCGCAGCAGAACGGCTACCAGAACGGCTACCCGGCCCAGTACGCTCCGGAAGCGGAATCCTCGCAGGCCGGTGACGCGAGTGAGCGGAACCGCGTAGGCTTCGACCGTCCGGGAACGGCTTCGCCCGCCGCCCACGACCTGACCAACGCGGGGCTGCCCCGCCGTGGAGCCCCCGCGAGCGGCTCCAACGGGTCGTCGAGTGCCGCGGGCGGCACGGCGCGCGTGCAGCAGGAAGCGCCGGCTCCCGGGCCGGGCAACAGCCCGGCGACGGGCGGCGAGAACGACTGGCGTTCGGCCAACGACGAACGCTGGCAGCAGGCTTCGCAGCTCCGCAAGCCCAAGGCAGGCGGGGTCACCGCTTCCGGCCTGCCGCGGCGGGTACCCAAGGCCAATCTGGTCGAGGGCACCGCCGAGAGCACCCCTCAGGGAGGCCCACAGGTCTCCCGCGCCCCGGAGGACGTCCGGGGCAGGCTGAGCAACCTGCGCCGAGGCGTCCAGCGCGGACGCAACGCAGGCAGTGAAACGAACGGCCAGGGCTTCGGTCCTGACAGCACCTACAACCAGGAGCGTTAGTGTGAGCCCGATGAGCCAGGCGGCACAGAACCTGAACTGGTTGATCACCAACTTCGTGGACAACACCCCGGGGGTGTCCCACACGGTGGTGGTCTCCGCCGACGGACTCCTTCTGGCGATGTCCGAAGGCTTCCCCCGCGACCGTGCCGACCAGCTGGCAGCTGTCGCGTCCGGTCTGACGTCGCTGACCGCCGGTGCCTCGCGCATCTTCGAGGGCGGCGCCGTGAACCAGACAGTTGTGGAGATGGAGCGGGGATTCCTCTTCAT
The DNA here is from genome assembly GCF_036815105.1 of Streptomyces sp. IBSBF 3136. Lineage (NCBI taxonomy): Bacteria > Bacillati > Actinomycetota > Actinomycetes > Kitasatosporales > Streptomycetaceae > Streptomyces > Streptomyces sp. IBSBF 3136. The sequence continues at coordinate 5,781 of NZ_JAJSZC010000116.1, read as the reverse complement.
CATGTCCGTTTCCGATGGTTCTTCGCTCGCAGTCCTGGCACACCCGGAGGCGGACATCGGCCTCATCGGGTACGAGATGGCCCTTCTGGTGGACCGCGCGGGCACGGTCCTGACCCCGGATCTGCGTGCGGAACTCCAGGGAAGCCTTCTCAACTAACAGACCAACGGTGCGAATACACGTCCCGGGGCCGTAAGGTTTCGGGACGCGGCTCCACACGGATGGGTGCCCGGCACATCGGAGGAGGAGAAGAGAGTGGCAACACCCCCAGGCGGTTCCAATTCGGGAAACTGGTCGTACGGTCCTGCCCAGGGCCACGGCGACGGTTCCCAGAATCCGAACCGTTACAACTTCCCCTCCGCGCCCAGCCACCGGCAGCCGTACGCGCCGCAGGGCCCCGGCCCGTCGCCGTACGATCAGCCGCCGGCCCCGCGCATCCAGCCGGTGCAGCCGCAGCGCCGCCCCGAGCCGGCGCCCGCGGCCGCAGCGAACAACCCCCTGGTGCGTCCGTACGCCATGACCGGCGGCCGGACGCGCCCGCGCTACCAGCTCGCCATCGAGGCACTGGTGCACACCACCGCCGCTCCGCACCAGATGCAGGGTCAGTTGCCCGAGCATCAGCGGATCTGCAACCTGTGCCGGGAGATCAAGTCGGTGGCCGAGGTATCGGCCCTGCTCACGATCCCCCTCGGCGTTGCCAGGATTCTCGTCGCCGACTTGGCGGAGGCGGGCCTGGTCGCCATCCATCAGCCCGGCGGCGACGAGAACGCCGGTGGCCAGCCAGACGTGACACTGCTCGAAAGGGTGCTCAGTGGACTTCGCAAGCTCTAGCGGCGGTCCTTCCCGCTCCACCACCTCCGCGAAGATCGTGGTGGCGGGCGGCTTCGGCGTGGGCAAGACCACGTTCGTCGGCGCCGTCTCGGAGATCAACCCGCTGCGCACGGAGGCCGTCATGACGTCCGCCTCGGCGGGCATCGACGACCTGACCCACACCGGGGACAAGACCACGACCACCGTGGCCATGGACTTCGGCCGCATCACCCTGGACCAGGACCTGATCCTGTACCTCTTCGGTACGCCGGGCCAGGACCGCTTCTGGTTCATGTGGGACGACCTGGTGCGCGGTGCGATCGGCGCGGTGGTCCTGGTGGACACCCGCCGTCTCGCCGACTGCTTCCCGGCCGTGGACTACTTCGAGAACAGCGGTCTGCCGTTCGTCATCGCCCTCAACGGCTTCGACGGCAACCAGCCGTACAACCCCGACGAGGTCCGTGAGGCCCTGCAGATCGGCCCCGACACCCCGATCATCACGACCGACGCCCGCCACCGCGCGGACGCCAAGTCGGCGCTGATCACTCTCGTCGAGCACGCGCTGATGGCGCGCCTGCGCTAGCGGCCGCTCACGACGTTCCCAGGGGCCCTCTCCGCACGGAGAGGGCCCCTGTGCCGTACGCGGACCCCGGCGCGCCCCCAGGGGCCCCGCCGCAACGCACCGAAGCCCCGCCCTCCCGGAGGAGTGGCGGGGCTTCGGTGCGCGCTCAGGAGGCTCAGTGCCAGCTGTGGGGTGCCCGGAAGCCGGGCTCGCGCTCCAGCCGGCGCCAGCCGGCCTTGGCGCGGCCGCGGTGGGCGGGCGCCTCCGGCTGGGCGGCCGCACGGGCCAGGAGGACGGCCGTGATGGCGGCGACTTCCTCGGGCTCGGCGTGGCCCTTCTCGACGCGGATGTCAGTGTTCATGGATGTCAGTCTCCGTGAGAGAGAGGTCCGCGGGGTGACCGCGGCGGGTCCACTCGGTTACTGCGGGGGGTTGCCGTGCTTGCGGGAGGGCAGGTCGGCGTGCTTGGACTGCAGCATCGCCAGCGACTTGACCAGGACCTCGCGGGTCTCGGCGGGGTCGATGACGTCGTCCACGAGGCCGCGCTCGGCCGCGTAGTACGGGTGCATCAGCTCGGCCTTGTACTCCTTGACCATCTTCTGCCGCATCGCCTCGGGGTCCTCGGCCTCGGCGATCTGACGGCGGAAGATGACGTTGGCCGCGCCCTCGGCACCCATCACGGCGATCTCGTTGGTGGGCCAGGCGTAGGTGAGGTCGGCCCCGATCGACTGGGAGTCCATGACGATGTAGGCACCTCCGTACGCCTTGCGCAGGATCAGCGAGATCCTCGGCACGGTCGCGTTGCAGTAGGCGTAGAGGAGCTTCGCGCCGTGACGGATGATTCCGCCGTGCTCCTGGTCGACGCCGGGGAGGAACCCGGGCACGTCCAGGAAGGTGATGATCGGGACATTGAAAGCGTCACACATCTGGACAAAGCGCGCAGCTTTTTCGCTCGCCTCGATGTCCAGCACTCCGGCCAGCACCTGGGGCTGGTTGGCGATGATGCCGACGACCTGGCCGTCCAGGCGGCCCAGCGCGCAGATGATGTTCCTCGCCCAGCGCTCGTGGACCTCCAGGTACTCGCCGTCGTCGACGATCTCCTCGATCACCTTGGCCATGTCGTACGGCCGGTTGCCGTCCGCCGGGACCAGGTCCAGCAGGACGTCGCTGCGGCGGTCCACCGGGTCGGAGGAGTCCACCCGCGGCGGGTTCTCGCGGTTGTTCTGCGGCAGCAGCGACAGGAGGTAGCGCACCTCGGCGATGCAGGTCTCCTCGTCGTCGTACGCGAAGTGGCACACGCCCGAGGTCTCCGCGTGGACGTCGGCGCCGCCCAGGCCGTTCTGGGTGATCTCCTCGCCGGTGACCGCCTTGACCACGTCCGGGCCGGTGATGAACATCTGCGAGGTCTCGCGGACCATGAACACGAAGTCGGTGAGCGCCGGGCTGTAGGCCGCGCCGCCGGCGCACGGGCCCAGCATCACGGAGATCTGCGGGATGACACCCGAGGCCTTCGTGTTGCGCTGGAAGATGCCGCCGTACCCGGCGAGGGCGCTGACGCCCTCCTGGATCCGGGCGCCCGCGCCGTCGTTCAGGGAGACCAGCGGGGCGCCGGCCGCGATGGCCATGTCCATGATCTTGTGGATCTTGGTGGCGTGGGCCTCGCCCAGGGCGCCACCGAAGATCCGGAAGTCGTGGGCGTAGACGAAGACCGTGCGGCCCTCGACCGTGCCCCAGCCGGTGACGACACCGTCGGTGTACGGCTTCTTCGCCTCCAGGCCGAACCCGGTCGCCCGGTGCCGGCGCAGCTGCTCGACCTCCTGGAAGGACCCCGGGTCCAGGAGCAGCTCGATGCGCTCCCGGGCCGTCAGCTTGCCCTTGGCGTGCTGCGCCTCGGTCGCCTTCTCGCTGGGGCCCGTAAGGGCCTGCGCACGGATCTCGTGCAGCTCGGCGACCCGTCCGCGCGCGTCCGTCGGCTCGCCCGTCGGCTCACCCGTCGTCTCTTCCAAAACGGTCATGTAGCGACCATACGAAGGACACCAAGGATTGCGAGCCGTCGACTCCGTACAGTCTCCGGGCCGTTTTCCTGGTACCACCGAACAGAACCCGAGCGGCATGCAGCCGTTCCGACTGCTCAGGGGGCACCGGCGTTGTAGAGAAGCCACAAACCTGTCACCGGAGAGCCACCACACATTCGTGGGTGGCACATGCCATCCCCGGAGTGACACGGAGCCTCAGACGGCCCAGTGCCGAGAGGATTTCCACGCCCTCGCCGGCCCGTAGGACCGAGCGCACGGGGTGGTCCCAGACGATCTCCAGCGGACCGCCCGTACGGGGCGGCTCGCTCACGCAGAGGGTAGCGGTCCGGCCCCGGCGCCTGACGAGCACGCTCGCGCCCGCCGAGGCGGTCAGCTCCCCCACCGTACCGGCTGTCCAGAAGGTGGCCGCCGTCAGGCCGAGGCCGGGCACGGCGACGGCCTGACGGCGGGTGTCGTTGGCGAGGACGCGCAGCCACCGGCGGTCGGCGGCGCGGGCCGCGACCTCGTGGCGCGGGGCGCCCGGCAGCACGGCGTAGACGTAGCCCGCGTCGGCCGGGTCGGTGCCGTGGTCGATCCAGAGGGTCGCCCAGCGGCGGGTACGCCGTTCGGCCGTGCCGGAGGCGTTGATGTCGGACCAGGAGCCGGTGCGGTCCTCGCAGCGGGTGCGCAGCTCGCCGCCGCACGGCAGGATCCAGCCGCCGTGGTCCTCCAGATGGGCCCAGCCGGATCCGCGCGTCAGTGCCCGGGTGCCGCCTTCGCCGAGGTTGCGGTTGTCGACGACCGTCTCGACGGGGACGCCGTCGGCGCAGGTGATCCCGGCGCCGAGGCAGACGACCGCGTCGGCGAGGAAGAACCAGGACTTGCGGGCCTGGAGGGTGGAGTCCACGCCCTTCAGGTGCTGGCCCACGGCCGCGTACTCGCCGTCGGTGGTGCCGCCGACCCAGGTCGCGTCCGGCCGGGCCGCGCCCCACTCGCCGCCGGCCCGGTCGGCGAGGCGCTTGGTGGAGACGGTGGTGCCGGGCAGCCGGTACCAGTCCACGGTGGGCCAGTACCAGTCGGTGTACTGGTCGCCGCGACCCGCGGGCCACCAGCTGAGCATGCCGGAGCCGGTGTGCCAGCCGCGCGGGTTCTCGCCGTTGCCGCACTCGTAGTGCGCGATGCGGGCGCTGGCCATGGCGAGGGCGGCGGTGAAGCGGGGGCGGCGGTGCACGGCCCGGTCCATGGCCGGGAAGAGGCGGTGGCCGACGGGCTCGGCACGGGCGGGTACGGCCGACCCGGCGATCGCGTGCAGCCGGGCGAGGTCGGCCACGTCGAACTGGTCGGCCGTCAGGACGGGTGTCACGGTGTCCCGTTCGATCCATCCCTTGATCCGGCCGTACCAGCGCTCGCGCTCCTCCTTTCGCGCGCCGCCCGCCAGCAGGGCCACGGCCGCGATCAGGGCCTGGCCGTGGTAGTGGTCGCTGCGCATGAGGTGGAGGTCGTCGCCCTCCAGACACCCCCTGCTGATGGCACGGCCGTTGACGCAGTCCATGACCAGGCCGTCGTGGATCAGTGGCGCGTAGGCGTGCTCGACGCTGTCGAGGACGTTCCGCCGGGCCGGGTCGGTGACCTCCCACGGCGAGCCGGCGAGAAGGGCGAACAGCCGCCCGAGGCCGTCGAGCAAAACCTGGCCGTAGGTCCCGGAGTAGGCGACCCAGGTGTGCTGGACGAAGGAGCCGTCGGCGTACAGGCCGTCGCCGCGGCTGACGTACGGGAAGACCGGGGAGAGTGCGTCCCGGGCGAGCGCGAGGCGGTCACCGGAGCGGCCGAGGATGCCGCGCAGGGCGACGGAGCGGCACAGGTCGACCCGGTTGGCGCCGGTGGAGGTGCCCGAGTAGTCGGTGAGCATCGTGTCCGGGATGAAGTGGTCGACCGCCGCGCAGGCCGCCGCGATCCGGGCCGGGCCGAGGTGGTCGTACAGCGCGGCCGTGAGGTCCATGAGGAGCCGGGGGCTGCCGATCTGCCATTCCCACCAGTTGCCGTAGCGGGTGGTGGCCGGGTTGTAGACGGTGTCGCCGAGGTGGTCGAGGCCGCGCAGCACGTCGGCGAGCAGGGCCTCGTCGCCGGTGCAGCCGGTGCCGGGCTGGAGGTGGGCCAGCGCCATGGTCCACAGGCGGCCGTAGCCGAAGGTGATGCCGGAGGGCGGGTCGAAGGGGTGGCCGGGCCACAGGGAGCCGGGCGCGGGGGCCATGGTGGCCCGGAAGTCCCGTGCCAGTGCCCCGAGCCGGGCGAGCCGGGTGGCGTAGGGCTCGGCGGTGGGGTCGTATCCGGTGCCGAGGGCGATGTCGAGCCAGCGGTGGCGCAGGGTGTCGTAGGGGTCGGCGGCGGGGGCCGCGT
>NZ_JAJSZC010000115.1:0-24680 GCF_036815105.1 Streptomyces sp. IBSBF 3136 | reverse complement strand
CGGTCGCGCTGCCGGGCGCTGACCACCGGGCCGATGCGGTCGCCGTAGCGGGCGGGGGCGGGCCCGGGCAGGGGGCCGTTGGTGACGAGGCTGCCGAGGATGACGGTGCCGAAGGCGAGCCAGTACAGCAGCCCCACCGCGAAGGCCGCGTCGGCGACGCCGGGAAGTCTGAGTGTGGAGGCCATGGCGCTGGCGACGAAGGGGGCGGAGGAGACGGGCAGCAGGTAGCCCGGGTGCAGAGTGGTGGTGCTCAGGGCGCCCGTGAGCCAGTGGGCGAGCAGGCGTGCGGCGATCAGGGCGGCCACGGTGAGGAACATCGCGTAGGCCCAGCGTGCCCCGGTGAGTCCGAAACGGGAGAAGTGGCCTGCGATCAGCATGCCGATGATGGGGACGTACCCGAGGGCGAAGCCCTGGACGGGATGGCGCAGGTCGTGCCGCAGGTTGCGCCATCGGGCCCCGCCATGGCGCAGGTACTGGGCCAGCAGCACCAGCCAGATGAGCCCGCTGACCGTGAACAGCGCGTCGCTGACCCGCAGAGCGGGCGGAAAGTTGGTTGCCGCCGCCTGCCAGGCTCCGCCGAGGCCGGCTGTTCCGAGGGAGACGGACAGCAGGCCGACCCTTGCGGCGCGGGTCGCGTGACGACCGTTGGCGTCGGAGACGGTGTCGGTGGCCGTCCGCGCCCGCCCGCTGTCATACGGGGCTGGACGCGCTCGCCCGCTGTCACGCGGGGCCGTGCTGTGTGCTCTGTCGTGTCGACCATGTCGGTCATGGGGAACCTCAAGGGGAATGCCGAGGGCGCGGGCCGGGACTCGTCCGCCCGGCGGTGCGGGTCGCGGCGTGGTCAGGCGGCCATGTCCAGGACGACCCGGAAGCGGGCCTTGCCTGAGAGCATCCGTTCGTAGGCGTCCATCGCGTGGGTGAAGGGCATGGTCTCGGTGGAGGGGCGGATGCCGTGGGCGAAGCTGAAGGCGAGGTTGTCCTCGTTCTGGATCGACGATCCGGTCAGGCTGCCGACGATGCGACGGGTACCGAAGATCAGGTCGGCTGTGGCGACCGTCAGCGGGTCGGGGGCGGCGCCGACCACCACCAGCGTGCCGCCCGGGGCGAGTCCTCGGACCAGGGGGTTCATCGACGTGCCGCTGGACGCGGTGGCGACTATGACCGATGCGCCGCCCAGGTCGGCAAGCGCCGTGCCGGGGTCGGTGCCGGTGCTGTCGATGTACTCGTCGGCGCCCAGCTCCCTGGCGAGAGCCTCCTTCTCCTGGCCGCGGGCGATGGCGACCACACGGTGTCCGAGGCCGCGGGCGTACTGCAGGGCCAGGTGCCCCAGCCCGCCAATCCCCTGCACGGCGACCAGCGCGCCCGCCCGGGCAGGGGTTTGTTGGAGTGCAGTGAGGGTGGTCAGGCCGGCACACAGCAGCGGAGCCGCCTCGACGGCCGGCATGCCGTCGGGGATGCGCACCAGTCCGCTCGCGCGGGCGTACGTCACCTCCGCGTATCCGCCGTCGATGGTGGTGCCGGTCTGTTCCTGGTTCAGGCAGTTGACGAAGTCACCGCGGCGGCAGGGCTCGCACTCCCAGCAGTGTCCGTTCAGGAAGCCGACGCCGACGTGGTCGCCGGGCCTCCAGGCGGTGACACCCGCGCCCACGGCATCGATCACGCCGACGATCTCGTGGCCGGGAACCACTGGATGGGACGGGTCGGGGCGCAGTCCCTCCACCGCCAGCACGTCGGAGTGGCAGACACCGCACGCCTCCACCCGGAGGCGGACGTGTCCGGGCTCCGGCTCCACCAGCTCCCGCTCGACGAGCCGGAGCTGGTGGACGCCCGTGGCCTCGAATGCTCGGTACGCGGACATGACGCATCTCCTCGGTGCTGCCTCTGTCGGCACAGGGAGGGCCGAGGGCTTTGGGGCGGGGACTTACCTTCAATATGACCGGTCACTTTAAAACTCGTCAAGCGCTACCTACAGCCGAACCACAGGCCATGTGCCGGCGTGGACGGGGGCTGCTTCCCTGGTGGCCTGGGTTTGACCCAAGGCAAGGCGACCGGACATATTGACCTTCGAGGTGGTGGTGAGGATGGCACGCGCGTCCAAGCGCGAGGAGATCGCGCAGGCGGCTCTGGAGCAGTTCCGTACGCGGGGCTTCAATGCCACGGGCATCAGCGACATAACCTCGGCGGCGGGGGCTCCGAAGGGCTCGTTCTACAATCACTTCGCCAGCAAGGAGGAGAGCGCCCTCGAGGCGCTGAGCCGCTACGCCGCCGGATTGCGGTTCGACATGCTCGACACGCCAGGACGCCCTGCGCTGGAGCGGCTTCGGGCGCACTTCGAGTTCCTGGGCGCGGATACCGTCGACAGCGGGTTCGCCCGCGGATGCCTGGTCGGCAACCTCGGCGCCGAGGTGGCGGACCACTCCGAGGAGATCCGCTCCGCCGTTCAGGGCGGCTTCCAGCGGTGGGCCACGCGCATCCGGCAGGTGCTCAGCGAAGCCAAGGAAGCAGGAGAGCTGAATGCCGCTCTCGATGTCGAAGACGCCGCGCTGTTCATGCTCAGTGCCTGGGAGGGCACGCTGATCGTTGCCCGTGCGGACAAGTCCTCCGCTCCCTTCGACGCCTTTTTCCGCATGGTCTTCGACGTCCTTCTGCGCTGATCCCCCTGGGGTCCGCTGAGGACTCGCAGGCGTCGCACCACGATTCCTGGTCGGAGGGGCGCTACGGGTGCTGTGACGGGAAGGCTTGCTCGGTCCAGACCGTCTTCCCGTTGTCGGTGTAGCGGATACCCCAGTTGTGTGCGAGCTGGGCGCAGATGAACAGGCCGCGGCCGCCTTCGTCGACCGTTCGTGCGTGGCGCAGCCGCGGAGCGGAGATGCCGGAGTCGTGGACCTCGCAGGTGAGCGTCCGGTCGTTGATGAGGCGCAGTTGCACGGGCGGCGCGCCGTACCGCAGGGCGTTGGTGACCAGCTCGCTGACGATTTCCTGGGTGTCGTAGGAAGCGTCCTCGTCCACGCCCCAGCCGGCCAGTTGGTGCCGGGCGTGGCGCCGCGCGACGGCAGGAGCAGTGGGTTCATCGTCCAGCCGCCAGGTGACGACGCGGTCGGCGGGGAAGGGGCGGGTGCGCGCGAGGAGAAGGACGGCGTCGCCGGGAAGAGCATCGGTCCGGAGTCGGTAGAGGATGTCGTCGCACAGGTCCTGCAGGGGCCGGTCGGTGCCGGCGAGCAAGCGCTGAAGCGGCTGCGCGTCGCTTGTGCCGTCCTCGGGCCGTGCCGCAGACAGGAGCGAGGCCGTGTAGAGGGCGAGTACGTCTCCATCGCCCAGAGTGACAGTGGTGGCGGCGTACGGGGGGCCTCCTCCGTCGCCGAGGGCGGCTCCGGCGGCCATGTCGACCACTCGAGTGCCGGAAGCGGCGCCGGCGACGACGGGCGGCGAGTGTCCGGCTGAGGCGATGGTGCACGTATGGGTGAACGGGTCGTAGAGCGCGCACAGGCATGTCGCGCTGAGGGGCTCGTCCCGCAGGGGGTCGCCGAGTGGCAGCGCCCTCCGCTCGCGCGCGAGACGTGTCATGGTGTCGTCGACTCGGGCGAGCAGTTCGTCGGGTTCCAGGTCCAGGGCGGCGAGCGACTGCATGGCGGTCCGCAGCTGACCCATGGTGACGGCGGTGTGGATGCCATGGCCGACGACTTCCCCGACGACCAGGGCCGTACGGGCGCCGGGCAGGGCGCAGGCGTTGGACCAGCCCCCCGCGCCCCGGTCATCGGCCACGTACAGGTCGGCGGTCTCGATCGCGGTCTGGGACGGAGGAGCCGGGGGCAGCAGATGGCGCTGCAATGTCGCAGCGATGGTGTGCTCGCGGGTGTAGCGGCGGGCGTTGTCGATGCTCAGGGCGGTGTGCGTGGCCAGTTCCACCGTGAGGGCGAGTTCCTTCTCGTCGAATCCGCCGGATCGCTGCGTGCGATAGAGACTCAGCAGCCCGAGCACCTTTCCGCGTAGCGTCAGCGGCGCGACGAGCAGGAAACGTGCGCCGGATGCGTGAATCGCTTCGGCCCGCGCCGGATCGGCCGCCAGCCAGGGCGTGTCGGCGCCGAGGGCAATCGCGCGCGGCTTGAGGTCGGCCAGCGCCTGCGCGTACGGGGTCGGGAACGGCAGTGCGCGGACGTCTCCCACCGGATGCGCCCGGGCCTGCTGATCACCGCCGCTGTTCCCGAAGGCGGCCCGACGCAGCGGCACATTCCGGCCCAGCGGGCTCAGCGGTGGTTCCTCTCCGCGCACCACGGGCTCCACCACTTCCACCACGGCGATATCGGCAAACCCGGGGATCAGCGCGCGGACCAACTCCTGGCAGGTTGCCACCACATCCAGGGTTTGTCCCACCCGCTCCTGGACGGCATACAGGGCCTGGACTCCGCGGCGTACCTTCTCCTGCTCTGTCACGTCGTGTGCCACGACCACTGCCCCGGGTGCGTCCCGCAGGGGAAGCACCGAGACGCTGTGCGTGTGCTGGGAATCATTCTTCGGGTCCGTCCGCATGACGTGGTCGACCGCCGACGCACCGTCTCCCATGGCCTGGCACAGCATGTCCTCCAGTGCGCGGGGTGACGTAAGGGGCCACGCATCGGTGAGGGGGCGTCCTCGTATCTGCGGTGTGCTCGCGCCGGACAGGGCCTGTGCCGCCGCATTGGCCGACACGACGTGCAACTCCTCGTCCACCACGAACAAAGCCGCTGCCATGTGAGCGGACAGCGCCTTGAGCACCGCGCTCTCGATGCCGGGCACCAACCCGTCCGCAGGTGGCAGGAAGACGCCCCACGCCGCCGAACCGTCGTCACGCAGCACCGGCCGCACACACAGGCCCCTGCCGGCGGCGCCCTCTGAAACATCACGCAGGCTGCCATCGCTGCAGCGCTCCACGTCGCCACCGCCTGGCGCGGGGACTGGGCCGGCCAGGTCGATTGCCGGACGCCCGACCACCTCGCCCGCCGGACGCCCCCACACCTCCTCCGCCTGGTGGCTCCACTGCACGACCACACCCCCGCCGTCCACGACCATCAGTGGCGTCTCACCGGCCATCGGAACCACCTCCGCCTTCCAGCTTGCCCGGCTGCCAGGGGCTGCGCCGCCGCAGAGCGGCGCCATCCGAGGCCCTGCAAGCCGGCCGGTACGCGAGAACCCCTACGACAGCCGCTGGTGGACTTGCATCACACGGCCACTCCAACACTGGGGCCGGGTTTGACCAGCGGATACTTGCCGTCCACGACAGTTTCGCCCAGGCTTGCAGCGCCCTGAGGATCAGCGCCCGGGGTGCGTGACGCCGACGAACCAGTGAACGATGAGAGAGCCGCCCGGCCTGCGAGGGTCACCGCGGATCGCACGGCAGCGGCTGCGGTTGCGTCGCCGAAGCCGTGCCGCCCGATCGACGTCCCTTTGGCCGCCTTCCCCTGTTGCGACCGAGCAGGAGACCTATATGAACACGTTGCTCGCACAGATCCTCGACGCGCATGGCGGCCTCGACCGCTGGAACGCACTCACCAAGGTCCGCGCGACCATCGTCAGCGGTGGCGATATGTTCGTCATCAAGGGGATGCCGCAGGACCCCACCCCCCGGGAGATGACCGTCTGGCTGCACGAGCAGCACGCCGCCGTGATGCCGTTCGGCGCCCCCGACCAGAGGACCGACTTCACGGCCGACCGCATCGGCATCGAGAAGATCGACGGCCGGGTCGTGGCCGAACGCAACCAACCGCGGAAGTCCTTCGCAGGCCACGAGCTGAACACCCCCTGGGACCCGCTGGACCGCGCCTACTTCAACGGATACGCGTTGTGGACGTATCTCACGACGCCTTTCCTCCTGGTGATGCCCGGCTTCACCGTCACCGAAATCGAACCGTGGCGGGAAGGGGACGAACTCTGGCGCGGGCTGCGCGCGACCTTCCCGCCCGGCATCGCCAGCCACAGCACTCAGCAGGACTTTTACTTCGGCCCAGACCATCTCCTGCGTCGGCATGACTATCACGTCGACATCGCGGGCGGGTTCGCGGCAGCGCAGTACGTGTACGACATGGTGGAAGCGGACGGGATCCGTCTGCCCACCAGACGCCGGGCCTACCGAGGCGCTGCGGACAACCGCCCGATCCTGGACCAGACGATGGTCTCCATCGACGTCAGCAACGCTCGGTTCACCTGACATCCGCCCGTACGCGGCGCGTGCTGGGCGGGACCGGCCGACCGCGCCAACCCGACCTGCTGGAGTCCGTCGAGGACGCCGGCGCGTGGCTCGACCAGGCGCTGGAGAGCTGGAGCGGCGCGCCCCACCGACCCGCCCCCGGCATCGCCCTGACAGCCGAGGACGTACAGGGCCTACGGGACTTGCGCCATGGCCTCAACCGGCTCGTGCAGGCGCCGACCGATGAGTCGTCACCCCAACCCGGCCCTGTGGCTTCGCTCATGACGCTGCCCACCGCTCTACGGCTCGACGAGCACGGGCGCATCCGAGCCGAACCGCGGGGCACAGGGTGGCGCCAGAGTGGTGTATGGCATGACGTCCGCGTCTGCGGTAACGCGGCCAACCTGCGCAACTATCGTGCCCGCAAGCGCGCGGGCACCGAGCAGCCCTGACAAGCGGCGAAGCTGGATCGCAACTCCACTGCCAGTGCTACGCGGCGGGTAGGTTCCGCAGGAGATGGGTGAACCCCAGGGGAGGGCGTCCGAGTAGTTCGGTGACGTCGTTCGTGGCGCGGTCGTAGCGGTTCTCGCGGTGCAGCCTTGCCATGGTGGCGATGTGCTCGAAGACGTGGGGTGGCAGGTCCTGCTTCCTCAGGTCGCCCTCCAGCCACTCCTCGTACGGCACGTCGACGTAGGTCACGGGACGGCCGAGGGCTGCGGAGAACTCGGCGGCGATGGCTGCCATGTCGCGGGAGTGCGCCCCGGTCAGTTCGTAGACCCGGCGGGGCGGCGAGGACGGGGCGAGCAGGAGTCGGGCGATCACCTCCGCCACGTCGGCCGCGGCGACCGGAGAGGTCCGGCCGGAGCCGAACGGGAGGCGGATGGTGCCGTCCCGCAGGGCCGAGGCGACGGCGACCCGGGCGAAGAGCGGATTCTCCATGAACACCGTGGGCCGCACATGTACGACCGGTACGCCCGACCAGTCGAGAACGTGCTCGGACAGCCAGTGCAGTCGCTGCTGGCGGGATTCGGCAGCGCTGGTGAGGGTCATCTGAGACACTGTCATCTGCGAGATGCTCACCAGCAGATCAAGGTCACCGCTGTTCCGGACGGCCGCCGCGACCGTCGTGGCGGCCTCCAGGTACGCCGGTGACACACCCATCCCGAAGTAGGCCCGGTGGCAGCCCGCCAGTGCCTCCACCACGTCGGCGCCACGCGTGAGGTCGCCGACCATCACCTCCACCCCGTCCAGGGCCCGCAGCGCCGCGGCCCGCTGGTCTTCGTGATGCATCAGAGCCCGCGCCGGCACACCATGCGCCCGCACATGGTCCAGGACCATGCGTCCGACTCCGCCGACAGTGCCACCCACGCCGGTGACAAGGATGGGCCGTACGTCCACGTCGATCACCTCCTGTCTCTCGGGCCGGTGGAGCGTGCACAGCGGACGGGCACCGACTGGCAGCTGGCCCCAGCGGACGAACCGCCCAGACGTCCTCGTTGGCCTGGTCGTCCTGGAAGACGAAGAGCGGCTTGGTGCCGTGTGCGGGTGCTTCGGCGAACGCGATTGCGTTTACCCGCCTGGAAGACTTGCGGACGATTGCTCGCTGACAGGGAAGTGACCCCGGAAGGCGTCGCAGTCAACGCGCGTGGTCGCGGTGGTCGTGACCCGGGGAGCGTCGCGCCAGGGCCTGGGCGCGTGTGATGACCTCGTCCCTGGACACGGCGCAGAGGCCGGCGAGTACGTCCTCCAAGGCGCCCAGCCACAATCGGTAGTAGGGATACAGCTCGCCGTGCTCCCGTGAGGCTGTCCAGGCGGTGATCCGGGCGATCAGCGCGCTCTGGAATTCCGGCCAGGTGAAGACGCCCGCCTCGTACAGGGTGACGGCCATGCCGAAGGCACGGCTTTCCCACGGCTCGGCGAACACCAGCTCACCGTTGGAGCGGGGCGGTGCGGCGGGGCCCCCGATGTCCAGCGGCGCGCTCACGGTGTCGCCACCCTGGCCACGCCGACCATCGCATCCCTGGTGATCAGCGGCACGAGTTCTTCTTCCGCGAGGTGCTCGGTGCCGGGTGGACGCTCGGGCAGTACGAGCCAGCGCACCTCGCTGGTGGAGTCCCGGACGATGATCTGCACGTCGTCGTCGAGCGTGAGTCCCATCTCGGCCAGCACCGTGCGTGGCTCCCTGACCACGCGTGCGCGGTAGGCGGGGTTCTTGTACCAGCTCGGCGGCAGACCGAGGACCGGCCAGGGATAGCACGAGCACAGCGTGCACACCACGACGTTGTGGGTGGTCGGGGTGTTCTCCACCACGACGATGTGCTCGCCCTGCTGTCCCGAGAAGCCGAGTTCCTTGATGGCGGCAGTGCCGTCTTCGAGCAGGCGTCGCCGGTAGTCGGGGTCCGTCCACGCCCTGGCGACGACCTTGGCACCGTTGAGTGGGCCCACGCTCGTCTCATAGCGGGTGATGATCGCGTCCATGGCCTTCGGGTCGATCAGGCCGCGCTCGGTGAGCAGTTGCTCGAGCGCCTCGGTGCGCAGCGCCACGGAGGGGCTATCGTCAGAGCCGCCGGTGGCGGTCATGCGGTGCTCTCCAGATAGCTCTCGTACATGTCCACGGTGACGGTGAAGGGTTCGACGTCGGCGCCCCACAGTTCGCGTGAGTCGAACCGCACCGAGTAGACGCGTTGGGGGTTCTCACCCATGAAGTGTGCGTTGGTGTCCGGCAGCACATGTACGGGCTGGATGATCTCGACGACTCCGCTGTGTCCCCGGATGTAGCGCGGCAGTCGCGTGTGCCCGGGCACGGAGATGTTCCTGGCGCGTACACGCTCACCGACGCGGAAGGCCGGTGAGGTGTCCACGGACCGCAGTGAGCCCTCGGCGGTGGGACTGTACCGGGGCAGGGCGGGTGCCGGGACCGGTGGCTCCTCCACGTGTTCGCCGTGCAGGTTGCGGGCGCGGGCACCGACCGCACCTGGCGCCAGGACGGAGTGTTCGGTGAGCATCAGTTCCCCGGCGTTGAGCCACCGGCCGTAGTAACCGTCGTCCAGGTAAGCGGGGCGGTCCAGGCGCTCCAGTGCGTGCCGGAAGGCATCCGGGTTGACGCCGCCGCAGGCGATGCGGCTGGAGAGGATCGCCAGCGCGAATGCCTTGCGCTGCCAGTCTTCGGCGAAGACGGGCTCCTCGCGATCTGGTGGCTGGACGCGTCCCCAGCCCTGAGTGCCCCCCATGTCGGCAATTCCATCCATGGCGCAACCTCCCATATGCCGCAAAAGCGGACACGCGCTTCCATCATATTTGGCTGATGGCCGGCTGTCAGGGACGCGGGTCGGTTGCCTGCCGGTTTGCACACTTGGGTCTGCGCGGACGGATGCTGATTCGAGTGTGCACGGTTCTGGCGAACGTCGCTCGCGAGGGTCGAGCACGCGCGCCGCGCCGCAGGAACCGCTCGACCTGCCCGTCGATCGCCCCCGGGGCCCCAGTCGGCGAGCCGCAGTTGAGTGTTGCGGAGGAGGACGCATAGTGGATCACGAAGGACATTCACCTGGGAGGCGGCCATCATGACGGACCGTTACGACCCCAGTCGCACAGCGGTACTGCTGGTGGACCCATACAACGACTTCCTCTGCGAGGGCGGCAAGCTGTGGCCGCGCGTGGAGCCAGTGGCCAAGGATGTGGGTCTGCTGCACAACCTGCGCATGATCATCGACGCGGCGCGCACAGCCCGTCTGACGGTGGCGTTCGTCCCACACCGGCGCTGGGAGGAGGGCGACTACGTCGGCTGGGACCATCCCAATCCCAGCCAGCGTCAGGTGCAGCGTCGGCAGACGTTCGCCCGCGGCACCTGGGGAGGCGAGTTCCACCCGGACTTCCAGCCGCGGCTCGGAGACCTGCTGATCAAGGAGCACTGGGCGCAGAGCGGCTTTGCCAACACAGACCTGGACTTCCAGCTCAAACAGCACGGCGTCACACACGTCATCCTGATCGGTTTGCTGGCGAACACCTGCATCGAGTCCACGGGACGCTTTGCGATGGAGCTCGGCTACCACGTCACCCTCGTCACCGACGCGACCGCAGCGTTCAGTGCCGACATGATGCACGCGGCACACGAACTGAACGGCCCCACCTACGCTCACGCCATCGTCACCACGGCGGAGCTCGTCCACACCTTGGGAGGCTGAATCGCCACCGGTCTCGCAGGGGTGGACGACTTCGGCTTCGCTCGCGACGGCGACACCATGTCGGCCGCCGCCATCCCGGTGACCGGGGCGAGCTCGTTCGCCCAGACGGCTCCCGCACCGCGGTGTATACCGGCGCCGACGGATTGCAGAACCCCACGGCCCTTCACCGCGGTGACAGCGGGCACGCCAGGACCTGGGCGCCTACCTGTCGGTATCGCCGCCTACGCCGTCCAGACGTTCCCGTTCTAGGTCGGCGATCTGCTGCTCCTCTGTACGGCCGACGTCACGGACACTTCGACGACGACGCGGCCGCGGTCGCGATCCGCCGCCTGGCCCCCTGACCCCCGCATGGCAAAGCTCCCGAGTGGAGTGACTTTCGCAAGCTGAGGCTGCCCGGTCAGCGCATCGCCTCGCGGAGGAACCGGCCGTCGACCCGGTGACGCCGCCCGAGGTCGACGAGGTCAGGGTCACGACGATGGTCGACAACACATACGACGCTCGGCTGGCCTCCGTCGAAGGCGTCACCCGGGCGTCGGCGGGCGCCGGACGGACCGTCGCGCGGCAGTTCGCCGGCCCGAGACCGTTGCGGGGCTGCGTGCCGAGCACGGCTTCTCCGCCCTGGTAACCGTCCGAAGCGGCAACACGAACAGCATGTTGCTGTTCGACACCGCAGCGTCGCCGGGCGAGCTGTCGGTGAACGCCGAGCGTCTTGGCATCGATGTCGGCGGCCTGAGGGCGTCGTGCTCAGCCACGGGCACTTCGACCACGCCAGTGGCTTCGACGGCCTCGCCCGGCTGCGCGGTAGCTCCGGCCTGCCGCTGACCGTCCACCCCGCTGGGACCGTGGCACCCGCGACAGCACACCATGCCCGCACACGCCTGGTGCAGGTTGAGCGTTCATTGAGCCTCACGCTTAGCCATGACCAGTGCTCTCGCGATCGGACCAGTGCGCCGTCGACGCGCGTGCCGCCCGCTGTGTGGGGAGACTACGAGTGGCAGAAGGAGGCAGGAATGAGCCAGATGGCGCTTTGTGTGCGATTCACGCTGCGTGACGGTGCCGGCGAAGCATTCGACGAACTGGTCCGTGAGGCCGTCGAAGGGGTCCTCGAACACGAGCCAGGCACCCTGGTCTACGCCTGCGGCGAGGTCGAGGGAGCACCGAACCAGCGCCTCTTCTTCGAGCTGTACGCCGACCGCCCTGCCTTCGAAGAACACGGGCGCCAGCCGCACGTCCAGCATTTCCTGAGCGAAAGCAAGAAATACGCGGAGAAAACAGAAATCGACCACCTCCGACCGTACGTGGGCAAGTACCCCTCCGGGTCGGCATAGCAGCTCGGAAGGCCCATCAGCGCCGGCCGCAGAACCTCCTGGCGCATTGACAGCTGTGCCAACGCGGCCAAGTGCCCGCACAACACCAGCCTGCCTCAGCGAAGGGGGCGGTTTCATGAAAATCAGCGACGTCGACATGAAGGTCGAGGTGCTGGTCATGCCAGTGGCGGACGTCGAACGGGCCAAGGAGTTCTACGGCCGCCTTGGCTGGAGGCTGGACATCACGCCACCGGGGGTCGTCCAGTTCACCCCGCACGGCTCCGCGTGCTCGGTCCAGTTCGGCACAGGCCTGACGTCGGCCGCGCCCGGGGCGGGCAAGGGATATCTGATCGTCTCCGACATCGACGCCACCCGCACTGCACTGCTCGCCGCCGGTGTCGAAGTCGATGCTGTCTTTCATTCTGGGCCGGACGGGCCGGTCGTGGGCCTCGACCCTGAGCGACGCAGTTACTTCTCACGCGCCACCTTCCGTGATCCCGACGGCAACACCTGGCTGCTGCAGGAGGTCACCACCCGGCTCCCCGGCCGCGTCGATCCCGGCCCGACGTCCTTCACTTCCTCGACCGATCTAGCGAGCGCGCTCCGGCGCGCGGCAGCCGCCCACGGTGAACACGAGAAGCGCACGGGCCAAGAGGATCCGGACTGGCCCGACTGGTACGCCCACTACATGTTGAGCGAGCAGACAGGCGTCCAACCGCCCAAATAGGGCCTGCGCGGGGAGCACTGCGGGAACTGTTCCGCCGTGTCAAGAAGTTCTGGCTGCTGGAAGATCCACCGCCGTACCGCGCCAACGCCGTCCTGCGCCACCTACCCGGAGCCATCGAAGGTGCCCGTAGCCATCGCAGGCTTCAGCGCCTGTTCATCACCCAGCTCACACAGAACTGGGGCGTCCGTTACTCCGTCGACGGCAAGACCGTCTTGGCCGAGCAGAATCTCCCTGCCTTCAACCTCGCCCGGTTCCCGACCGCGGTGACAGCGCCCGCGAGGTCGCCCTGATCATGGTCAGCCAGCCGTATGCCTTCCGCTGCGACCAATGGCATCGCGTCCCCAGGCTGACCCTTCCGGGCTACAGTCGGTCAGCTGTTCCCAGAACCCATGCTCGCGGATTCGCCGTCATCAGTGCCGTGGGCCCCTCTCTCGCGCCGTGCATGGTGGTCAGCGGGTCGGGACCGGGAAGAGCATGCAGCTGCTGGTGGCGTGGGCCAGCAGCCGGTCGTCGGAGTCGCGGAGCTCTGCCTGGGCGAGGGCGGTGCGGCGGCCGCTGTTGAGGACGGTGCCTATGGCGCGGACCTTGCCGGTGTCGACGGTGATCGGGCGCAGGAACTTCAAGGTCAGGTCGATCGAGGTGTATCCCATGCCCTGAGGCAGCACGGACTGCACCGCGCAGCCGACCGCCGAGTCCAGGAGCGTGGCGTATACGCCGCCGTGGACGCTGCCGATCGGGTTGTAGTGCTCCTCGCCCGGCACCAGGACGAAGACCGCTCGGCCGTACTCGGCCTCCTCCAGGGTGAAGCCCAGGGTGGCGGCGATCGGCGGGGCGGGCAGGCGTCCGGCCAGGATCTCGCGGAGGAAGTCGATGCCGCTGTGATGGGGGACGGCGTCGGCGGAAATGGTGGGGTCTTCCCAGCCGAACACACGTGATCTGCGTGTCGCCGCTCCTGTCTCGCCGGTGATCAGGGACTTCTTCGATGTTTCGGACATGCGGCTGCTCCTCGGGGCATGTGTTGTCAGTGTGGCGTGCCAGTCCGCAAGGGGCGGGCGCGCCCGCTCTGCGGTGGAGTCGTCCTGCCGGGTGTTTCAGCCGCCGCTGGATTCAGATCTGTCCGGGGCGGCGCGAATGAGGCCCGGGCCGGCGTCGACGACCGAGTCCCCGGGCTGCACGTCGTGGCCGTCGTCGCAGCGGAGCACCGCATGCACCGGCGCACCGCAATTTTCGTGGCGTACGACCACCGGGGGCCCGTGTTCGTCGGCGGCCCAGGTGTCGCCCCACTGCCGCAGCGCCACGATGACGGCCCGGAAGTCCCGCCCCTTCTGCGTCAGTTGATAGGCGTGCCGGGTCCGCTGGCCGGGCTCCTGATAAGGGACGCGTTCCAGGAGGCCGGCGGCGGTCAATTCTTTCAGGCGCGCCGCGGCGGCGGGTTCTCCGATGCCCACACGCCTGGCGAAGTCGTCGAACCGGCGTGTGCCGAAGAACGCCTCGCGCATGATCAGCATCGCTGTCCTGTTGCCGACGATCTCCAGAGCCCTGGCGATGGAGCAATTGGCCATGGACCAGGCATCCCGTTCCTTCAGTAGATCCTTCATCTCCCCACCTTCCACCTGGCTTGCCTCATGCGAAGCCAGCCTATACCGTCGATGCTGACTTCTGAAGCCATAAGTCAGCTTAGGGCACGCATCCCAAAAGAGGAATCATGGACATCAGCACATCAAGGGTCCTGGTCACAGGGGCCAACCGCGGGCTCGGCAGGGCACTGACCCAGGAACTGCTCACGCGAGGTGCCACTGTGTACGGGGCCTCCCGCCGACCGGAGCAGATCGATCTGCCCGGCGTGAAAGCGATACGGCTCGACGTCACCGACCCCGCCTCCGTCGCCGCGGCTGCGAAGGAGGCCCGTGACATCACAGTGCTGATCAACAACGCGGGCAGCTCCACGGGCGCCGATCTACTGACCGGCAGCTGGGACGCCGTCCGTCTGGAGATGGAGACCCACTATCTGGGCACCCTCGGCATGATCCGGGCTTTCGCCCCGCTGATCGAGGCCCAGGGCGGGGGCGCCGTCCTCAATGTCCTTTCCGCGCTTTCGTGGATCAGCTTCCCCGCCGTCGGCGCCTACGCCGCAGCCAAGTCCGCGGAGTGGAGCCTGACCAACGCGTTGCGACAGCAGCTCGCGCCCCGGGGCATCACCGTGTCCGGACTTCACGTCGGCTACATGGACACCGACATGGCCCGCCACGTCGCCGAGCCCAAGACCGCCCCGGCGGACGTCGCCCGCGCGGCCGTCGACGGCATCGCCGCCGGGGCTGCCGAGATCGTCGTCGACGACCGCAGCCGCCAGGTACAGGCCGACCTCTCCGGTGGCGTCGCCGCCCTGTACCCGCAGCTCGGCTGAGACGAGGACACCGTGACCTCCACTCCGTCCCCCGCCCCGGGCCGACTCAGGCCGACCGACCGGCACACCGATGTCCGACCCTCCTCGAACCAGCCCTCCCGGCTCGCCGCCGCCGTCACGCTCATCGCGATGTGTCTGGGCGCCATGACGACCTTTCTGCTGATCACCGCATCGGTGTCAGCGATGTCGGCCATCCAGGATGATCTGCACGTCTCCCCCACCGGCCTGGTCTGGATCCCCTCCGCGTACGCCCTGCTCGTTGCCTGCCTGGTGATGTCCGCGGGCACCGTCGGCAACCACTACGGCCGCAAGCGCACCTTCCTCACCGGCGCCGCGATCATGATCGTCGGGTCGCTCACCGTCTACGCCGCGCATTCAGCGGGAGGCGTCATCGCCGGCCAGCTCGTCTCCGGCCTCGGCGGGGCTCTCATCCTGCCGAACAGCCTGGCCATCCTGGGAGCGGCATTCCCCGACCCCCACCGGCGCACCGAGGTCGTCACCGCCTGGGCGGCCTCCTCAGGCATCGGACTGGCTGTCGGCCCCCTGATCGCGGGCACCCTGCTGGACCACTTCCACTGGAACACGGTCTTCCTGTCGACCGCCGTCCTCGCCCTGGTCACCATGGCCGTCGCCGCCTTCGTCACCGAATCACGCGGCCCCGACGGCAAGCTCGACATCCCCGGCCAGATCCTGGCCGTCGTGGGCATCGCCGCTCTCGTCTACGCCCTCATCGAAGGCGGACACGACGGTTACACCAGCCCCAGCATCCTCACCGCCTGGATCATCGCGGTCGCGGCCCTGACCGGTTTCGTCCTCGTCGAGCGCGCCGGCCGCACCCCCATGCTGGACATGACCCTGTTCCGGTCGGCGTCATTCAGCGCGGTCATGTTCGTAAGTGCCGTCTCCCTGTTCGGCTTCACCGGCATGGCCATCCTGTCGGTGCTCTTCTACGAGCGCGTCCAGCACCTGTCCGCCCTGGACGTGGGATGGCGGCTGCTGGCCTTCTTCGGCGTCTACGTCGTCGTCGCCTACGCGACCGGACGCGTGATCCGCCGTACCGGCTTCAAGCTCCTGCTGACCCTCGGCTTCCTCCTCGGCGCCGCCGCCGCAGCCGGACTCACCACGCTGGATCCGGGCACCCCCTATGCCCGGGTGTGGTGGCTGTACGCGCTCTTCGGCGCCGCAAGCGGGATGGTGGCCGCGCCGAGCACCGCCGCCGCCCTGGTCAGCGTCTCCCACGAACGCGCCGGCATGGCTTCCGGAGCCGTCAACACCTTCCGCCAGATCGGATCCGTCACCGGCTCCTCACTGCTCGGCGCACTCCTGGCCAGCCGGCTTCAGTCCCAACTGCCGACCCGGCTCGGCGCCCACCACGTCCCCCGAGCAGCCTGGCCCGCCGTCGAGCACGCCGTCTCCACCGGCAGCGGCGCCCACCGAGCGGCCCCGCCGAACGTGAGCGCCGCGATCGGCGACGCCTTCACCTCCGGCGTCCATACCGGCATGACCGTCATCGCCACCGTGTTCCTGTGCGCGGCCCTCGCCTCGGCCCTGCTGGTACACAACCGACCGCACCACACCACCGCCACGACGAACTGACGCGTGACTTCCAGGAGCGACGCCGAGAACCGTGCCGGAATGGCGCGCCATGGAAGGATGCACATCCATTGCCGTACTGGAAGGAGACGTGATGCAGGTAGCCGTGGTCACGTTCGACGGGTTCAACGAACTCGACAGCTTCATCGCATCCGCGCTGATCAACCGATGCCGAAAGGACGGCTTGGAAGCCTTCATCACCACCCCGACACCGGTGGTCAGGTCGATGAACGGTGTCGAGGTGACCGGACAGCGCCCGATGGAATTCGTAACCGAAGCCGAAGTGGTGCTGATCGGCAGTGGCGTGAAGACACGAGACGTGGTCGCCGACGACCAGTTGATCTCCCGGCTGCCGCTCGACCCTTCGCGACAGCTCGTCGGTGCGCAATGCTCCGGCGCGCTGGTGCTCGCCCGGCTGGGGTTGCTGGACGGCATGCCGGCTTGCACCGATGTGAAGAGCCGGCCCTTTGTAGAAGCCTGTGACGTGACCGTGCTGGACGCGCCGTTCCACGCCGAGGGGAACATCGCCACGGCAGGGGGCTGCCTGGCGTCCCAGTACCTCGCCACTTGGGTGATCACCCGCGTGCTCGGGGAGGGCGCCGCGCACGACGTCATCGGCTACGTGGCACCGGTCGGCGAAAACCAGGAGACCATCGACCGTGCCATGCGCGCCGTCCACACGGGCGCGATCGCACTGCGCTGACATCCCGCCATCAGTCTCAGCACGATGAAGATCCACCATCTGCAAACCGAGTGGTCACGGCCTGAAGTGAGATGGCGGTCGGTGCTGGGCACGGCCGGTTGTCAGATTTCAAGTCCTCGACTGCTGCTTCGGTGATCATGGGTCCAAGGCTTCCCCTGGTGTGATCCTCCGGTCCGTAGCCTCGCGGGAGAGCGTTTTCGCCGCTCGGGTCCGTACACGAACTGTCTGTCGACCGGATCATCCCTCGGCCTTGAGTCCGGCAGGCGTTCCGCGGTCACTGCCCGGGGCCGTCTTCGAAGACGAGGAGCGGTCTGGGGCCTTGTGCAGGTGCCTCGGGGAACGAGATGGCTTCGGTGAATCGTTCGAGCTGGAACGGCTGGCCTGGAGGATGCTCAGCACGGCATCACCGACGAAGCGGCGAACCTCCGCCGGCGCCCGCAGCGCATCCGCAGGCGAGGCAATGCCGAACCAGCGGTTCAGCCAGGAGCCACGAACCGCTTCCTTCTCGTAGATCACCGAGCGTGCCGACAGCGGAATCGTCAGCGCCCCCGGGCCCCCGGGTCGGTCTGCCGAGGGGTGGACACCGTCGTAGAGGCCCGCGCGGCGGCCAGGCCGTTCATCGTATTGGCCACGATCAGCTCACTCTGGAGCTCCGCGAATGCCGACAGCATGCCGAGCATCGCCCTGCCTTCCACTGTGGAGGGGTCGGCCGTTGTTGCGCGCGCCCAACAGCCGCACCGCGCCCTTCTCCCGTGGCCGGTGGCCGGTGGCCGTCGAGCCGGTCAGCGAGGCGTTTCCATCGACCGTCAAGCTGTCGGCGTGCGGGGCGGGACCTGGACGGTCGGTCAGCGTTACCCGGCGCAGGATGAGCTGACCTTTGATGCTCGCTCCCGGCAATCGCACTGCGCCTTTCGACCGGGCACCGCCCGATCCTGGTGCTGGCCACGGTGTCTGCCAGGCGCGCTCGAGAAATCGTCAGGCAGACGTCACGCTCGGGTGAGCACGATCTTCTTGCCGCCGGCCCCTCCGGTAACCACCCGGGCGAACGCAGCCGGTCCCTCGCTCAGCGGCACGGGTTCCGGTGCGAGTGCCAAGGTTCCCGCGGCGGCCTGCGCCGCCAGCTGGACAAGCTGGGTGGCGTTGGGCTCGACGTAGAGGTCCCAGCTCGTGATGCCTCGTTCCTCCGCAGGCGCGTCCGAGGTCAGGGAGCACAGTCGGCCGCCGTCCCGCACCAGAGGCAGGGCGGAGTCCGCCGTACCGGTGGCGATGGTGAGGGCGGCGTCGAACCCGCCGCGTACCTTGGCCGACCAGTTCGGGTCATGGTAATCGACGACCTCCCTCGCTCCCAGACCCAGCAGGCGCTCTGCGGCGGCAGCGGACGCGGTCGCGGTCACTTCGATGCCCTTGGCCGCGGCGAGCTGGATGGCCAGAGCTCCGGTGCCCCCGCCTCCGTTGGTGATCAGGAGCCGCTGTCCTCGGCTGAGGTCCAGCTTCTCCAGGGCCCGCAACGCGGTGAGTCCGTTGACCGGCAGCGCCGCCGCGTGCACGGCGTCCAGCCCGGGTGGGCAGGCCGCGGTGTGATCCGCGTTGATCAGAACGCGTTCGGCCCAGAAGCCGCTTCCCCCGGGCAGCGGGGCCTCGTGTGCCAGTACCCGGTCGCCTACGGCAAACCCGCTGACCCCCGCACCGACGGCCAACACCTCGCCCGCGCCCTCCACTCCCAGCGCCGCCGGGGGGCGTAGCCCCACGTCCCAGCCAGCGCCGTTCAACAGCTGGTCCCACGGACCGACCCCGGCCGCCTCCACCGCCACCAGGATCTGTCCGGGCCCGGGAGACGCCGGTTCGGGCAACTCCAGCAAGGCGACTTCCTTCTCGGTCCCAGACACTCCGCACGCCTTCACAGCAGATCTTTGTCCTCTCACTCAGCCCGGCCGACCTGCAGGTACGAGCCGCAATGCCAACCCAGGCACCAGTGTCGACCTCGAGATCCCCTACAGAGGCCGCTTGCGGTCTCAGCCGCATTCGTGTCGAGCCCATGCACCTAACGGACTTCATTGGGTGATGGCGGGTCGTTCGGCTGAGCATCGAGCCCTCTGCGCTGCACTGCTGTGACCGTGAGGTACGCGCAGGGCGGCGGCGTGACCGACGCCGAGAGGGAAGCCCGGGAGCGAGTGCGGCTGGATGCGCTGGCTCGGTCCGAAGTCGGGGACAGGAACAGGACCATCGCTGCCACTCTGCGGGTGTCAGAAAGATCGGTGGAACGGTCGCCCTGGGCCGGGCACCTGCTCACCATCCCGCCCCCAGCCACCGCGCTACGAGGGCCGCCCGGGCCACCTCCCGGTCTCCGGGTCCCCCCAGGCGCCACACACACATGGAGCGCCACACCGCTCTGCACCGACACCCCGGCCACAGATCACGGTTGCCCCACCGGGCCCCGATCACCGGCACCCACCTCGCTACCCCGCTCCGCATGGGTGTCCGGCACAACAACGCCCTCGCCGGAGAGGAACGGGGCGTGGCACCGCTGTTGTGGACCCATGTGAACCCGTACGGCAGGTTCGAGTTGGACATGCACAGCCGTCTCGATCTCGGCTCCGTCGCACCCATCCCGACTCGACGGCCGGGCGGACAGCAGCCGAGAACCACCGGGTGAAGAAGCAAAACCCGTTGGCCCATGACGAAGCGCCGCCGGTACGGTAAGTCCGTGTGCACCTACGCCTTCGTCCACTACAAGCTGCACTACGCATGCATATCGTGTCGGATCAGCTTCAAACGACATCCCAGCGACGCCGGACACACGTGCCCGCGATGCACCGGGCCGCTGCTGTGTGCCGGCCACGACTTCGCGGCACCCCGGCGCAGCAATAGGAAGGCATGGTCGGTCGTCGCCGTGGTCCTGGGCGCCGGGCTGCGCTACGAGGGCTTCGAGCCGTGCGGTTGCGGACGGGATCCGAAGTTCCGCCCCCGTACCCGTGCCCAAGTGCGCGCTCGCCGCATCGTCGCCACGCGCACCGGCGCCCCGCTCGCGGAGTTGCTCGGGCAGGCCGACCCGCTGGAGATGCGCTGAGCCCGGCAGGGCTCGGCGCAGTTCACTCCGTCCAACTCCTCGACACACGAATCACGGCCGGCTCAGTCGGTATCGGTGGCGGCAAGCACGGCCAGGCGCCGCCGACCTGGGGAGAGCGCGGCCAGACCGATGTCCCAGGCCACCTGCTCGTACCACTTCGTGTCGGCGTCGAAGCCGTGCCAGACGCAGTCCAGCACATGTGCTTCGACCTCAGCGGCGCCGGCGCCTTCTGGGCTTCCGGCCAGCGCGGCCAGGGACTGCCAGGCCGCCAGACGGCCGTAGGCGCCGTAGGAACCCGAGTTGTACGCCCCTCCAGTCGACGCCGCGGCGAAGAGCACCCGCCATGCCTGCGCCGGCGGACGGACAGCAACGGACACAGCAGTCTTCTTCCCCGCCCCGCGCAGACACTCCAGCCCCAGCGTCAGGAGCGCGGTCGGGACCGACTCGGGGTCCAGGGGTTCGGCGAGGTCGAACACCCGCGCCTCGATACGCCCGTTGGACTCCTCGGCCCAGTTCGCCACGGCCGCGCCCATCGCGCTGGCAGCGGCCCGTGCCGTCGTCTCCTGCGCCGTCGGCACGCGCGCGCCGGCGTTCACCGCCAGTTCGCGGCTCTCGGACGGCCCGTATGGCATCGAGTGACTGCTGCCGCGGATGCTGTAGCTCGGCAGATCCGCACTTTCCTCCACACAGGACAGCGTCAGGGGCAGCCAGCCCAGCGGGTGATGACTCCAACGCGGCGACGTCGCCCAACCCGCGATCCCCGGTACCTCCCCGACGAACACACCCCTGAGAACCAGCTCGTGGACCAGACACGCCCGAAGCTCCTCAGAAGCCCGGCCGGTGAACGCCGCAGCCAGGTCCGCCGCCTCATGGCTGGAAGCCAGCAACGAGGCCGTGTAGCGATCCAGCTTCCTGCCGGCGACCTCAGCCGAGGAGACCAGCCGGAGCGCCTGGGTGACATTCTCGGGACCAGCGGTGGTGGCCAGCAGCCGAAGCAGATGGTCGAAGACACTTCGGTATTGCCACACGTGCCCCCCGGTGCCGTACGTCCTGGCGAGAGCGATGCCAAGGTCAGCAGCAAAGGCAGCATCCCCCTGCGCGACCCGGCCATCGGCCACCGCCCACACGCCGGTGACATCCGTCAGATCCACCAGCCCCGTCACGATCTTCTGTATCTGATCAGCCACGGTCCTGACCCTACGCATCCGTCCGCCCCTCCACAGGCAGCCGGCAGCAGTGCACCGGCCGCCTTCTTCCCCCCTCCCCCCAGGGCAGATGCGCCGGCCCGTCCTGAAGCTCACTCGACGCCGCGTCCGCACGTGCTCACGACGCCGCCGGTCACCCAAGGAATTCAGAGAGCACTCTGCCTCCACGAGGCCGCGCCAGCGCAGCGTCAGGTCCCCCCCGGCCGCCCGGGCGGGTCAGCCGGGCGTCAGGCCGCGGTCAGCGGGCGCTGCCACAGTGATGCATGTGAACGGCGCGGGAACGAACCCCGGAGCCGGACACGAGGAGAGGTGCCCGGAGTGGTTGATCGGGGACCAGCGAGCACGTCTCACAGGTCGGACCTTCCTTCGGGGAGTCCACGCAGGTTCGAATCCTGCCCTCTCCGCCCCACGGCAGCGCAGCCGCCGCACCCTCCGAGATCGCTGCGGGACAACCCCTTCAGTTGATGATTTCCGCGCGGTCATCCGCAAGGACCGCGGCCAGCCGGTCCCGCCACGCCTGGAGAGCCTCCGGCGTCAGCCGCGTCCAGTCGGTGACCTCACCGACGACCCGGAGCGGTTCCCTGCTGCGGTAGGAGCGGGTGGGATTACCGGGGAACTTCTTGTCGGTGACGTTCGGATCGTTCTCGAACTGCCCCGTCGGCTCGACCACGTACACGCGCGGGGCCCCGTCACCGGCGGCGAGCTCCGCCGCCAGTCCCGCGCCGTCACGCAACGCCGTGAAGTACACGTGATTCATCACGATCTCAGGCCGGTAGTTGGAACGGAAACCGGCAGTGAGGTGATCCCCCACCCGCAGATCCGCCTTCGTACCGTGAAAGAACGGCCCCTCGTCCAGCACCTCATCCATCACCTCAGGCTACCCGCTCTGCCATCCGCGTAGTGGCGCAGGTAGTCACGCACCTGAGGCTCGAGTCCGGACAGGTCGCTGCCGTTCAGGGCATGCCAGAGACGGTTCTCGATCCAGAACCGATAAGCGAACTCCTCGAACGAAGGTGCACACCAGAGGATTGCGGCCCTTTGCTCCTCCGGATCGTCGAGATTGGTCTCCGTCTCTTCCTCATCGCGCCGTGCCTCGTACTCGTAGTCGAGATAGGAGTGCACGACGAATGCCTCACCCGAAGGCCGGAGGTAGAGATACCAGATGACGCAGTCCTGTTGATCCCGCAGGAATCGCACGAGGAAGGCGCCTGGCTCGACCGGACTGGGCAGGGGCTCTGAGATATCGGTCCAGCAGCAGGTCACCGAGACCTCGTCCAGTGAGTACTGCAGCTTCGAGTCGGCCTGGAAGGTGACGAAGTCCCGAGGCAGCATCAAGCCCTTGGCCGCAAGGTTCTCTGCCAAACAATTGAGCGCCGTGACGTGTTCGGGAACAGGTTCACCGGTACCACCGAGCCACTGAAAGGTACCCGTGAGCTCGGTGGAGTCGAGAGGTGGCAGGCTCTCGTAGGCGTAGTACTCATAGGTGTGGCGACAGTGTCGGTACTCACCCAGGTCAGTAGCACACCAAGCAGAGTCGAAGCCGACCGAGGACAAGTCAGAACCGGATCGTTCGCGAAGCATCGGCCCCCCTAATGATCACCGTGAGCGGAATCGTTGGCGTCAGCATCGCACTGCCTACTGACACTCCCTGCGACGGGGGAATCAGGCCAGCTCGCGCTGGTAAGGACGAACGTTGCCTGACTGCGGCACTAGAACGGCACTGCCAGCAGCCGGGTTAACCACAGGACCGCCGGGAGTCCGAAATCGACGCCCGACAAGCCGGTCACCGCGAACGCGGCCAGAGGGATACCCAGCCAGACCACGCGGGACGGGGCCAGCACCCGCGAGGGATCCTGCGGGTCGTAGCGGATCTCGTCCCGTACCCGCGCAGCGCCGGACGCGCCGTGATGTCGCAGCCGTCAAGGGTGTGAAAGTGGACGAGGTAGCTGCCCGCGCTCTCGCTGTCGCTGGACGGGACGGACTCAGAACTCGCGCGCACGCTGGGGCCGCGCCGCCACATCAACCACCGCGTTTCCAGCTCCGCCATGCCCACCCACAGGTGCAGCAGGACGACACTCGGCGCTAGCAGCGCCAGGCGAGCACCGCCAGGCTCCGGGGTTGACCGGCAGCCAACCGGACGCCGGTCTCTCCCCCCATCGCACATGACCGCTTCGATCTCAGCGCCGAACGCGGCGATTGCCTCCTCGTTGCGGTCGCGGACGGTCATGACCGTCCCGCTGCTCGCACCCCCGAACAGGCCAACGGCCAGCGACCACCCAGCAACCTCGACACGGCGGATCTGCTCCCCGGGCACGATGAGTGTCGTACGCCCCCGCCTGAAGTGCAGCGCATCATGCTCCACCCACACCCGGACACGACTCCTGCCCAGCACCGCACTCGCGCACGCCCGGCATCCACATCCCCCACAACAGCGGATCCGAGACGCACCAGACGCCAGAACCGCCAGGAGCAGCATCCGCCACCGCCCGGCGCCTGCGCGATAGCACCAACACCTGCGGACCGGTGGGCGCAGGCGAGGACGAGGCGTCCCCGTCCCTCAGAGCCTTCCCCGATAGTTCGGTGGCTGCCGAACCGTCCGGCCCGTAGCGTGCACAGTCCCATGCGGGAGACGCCCGCGCTGGTGACCTCGGAGGGTCCTTGTGCCGGAGACAGATCTGAAGCAGCAGCTCATGGAGCGGTTCCGGGAGGTCAACGGCGACCATCCGATGACCGACGCGGATGACGCATACGTGAGCGCGCAGTTCGTTGCCCTGGACGAACTGTGCGCGGTCCACGACCGCGAAACCGATACGGTCCGCCAACTGATGCTGGAGCAGCGTCTGCCGCTTCCGGGGTATCTGCGCTCCGACGGTGCTGAGATGGTGCCGGCCGACCTGTTCGCTCTCGCCGACGAGGCCGGCGGCACAGCCCAGCTCGAAACATGGTTCACCGCCCACTGGGCCGACCCGCTCATCGCGAAGACCGAGTGGAACTCCTACCTCAGCGGACAGTACGTGTGCCTGCACAAGGTCACCCCCGCCACCATTCAACGCAAGGACCACCTGACCGCCGCAATCACTGCTGCCACAGCAAACGAACCGCAAGCCGCTTCAGCGCAGTGGTTGGAGCGGCTGCACGCTCTGGTCGACGAACTTGACTCCCTGGAACCTGCGTTCACTGCCTACGACCGTCTACGGTTCGGCGGACCCACGTCCCGGGACACCTGCATCGACGCCATACGCGCCCGTTACCCCCGCCCATGACCCGAAAGCTGTGGGTGACGCCCCGTGACCCCGGCAGCCGAACCGTAGACGGTCGTAGGCAGTGAACGCA
>NZ_JAJSZC010000114.1:0-24887 GCF_036815105.1 Streptomyces sp. IBSBF 3136 | reverse complement strand
GCCCCCGAGACCGTCGAGTCCGTACGGCGGGTGCGGGCTCGGTGAAGGGGGTGGCGACGGGCTTGTCGCCGCTCTCCACCGCCCGGACCGCGGCGAGCAGGTCGGCGGCCGTGCCGCTCAGCTTGGTGCCGCTCTCGATGGGGCCCTTCCGCTCGGCCTTGCGCCGCTCGATGCGCTCCCGCTCCATCCGCTGCGCGGCCAGCTCGGCCGCCGCCTCGGACCGGT
Source organism: Streptomyces sp. IBSBF 3136 (assembly GCF_036815105.1). Taxonomy (NCBI): domain Bacteria; kingdom Bacillati; phylum Actinomycetota; class Actinomycetes; order Kitasatosporales; family Streptomycetaceae; genus Streptomyces; species Streptomyces sp. IBSBF 3136. The sequence goes on along the minus strand of NZ_JAJSZC010000114.1, from coordinate 24,662 downwards.
CGCCCGAGCCTTCGCCCGAGCTCTCGCCCGCGGCCGTGTCCGCGGCCGTGCTCCCGGCAGTGACCTCACCCTCGGCAGAGCCCTCGGCCGGTTCCCCGCCGTCGTCGGGGCCGCCCTCGGGGCCCCCGTCGGCCGCCGTGTCCCGCTCCGGCGTGTCCGAGGCAGCCGAGGCCTCGGGAGCGTCCGGAGTGCGTTGGGATTCCTGGGTCTCCCGGGTCTCCCGGTTCTCCGACGCGTCCGGGCCCTCCGGGGTGTCCGGGGTCCCCGGCCCGGTGTCCTCCGTGGTCTCCGGCTCCGTGCTCACAGCGTGCTCCAGTCGTGATCGGGATAGCGGTGCTCGGGCGCCGACACATCGTCCAGCGCCCGGCAGATCTCGTCAGGAAGACTAAGCGCCTCCACTGACAGTGCCGCCGTGAGCTGCTGCGCGTTGCGCGCGCCGACGATCGGCGCGGCCACGCCCGGGCGGTCCCGGACCCAGGCGAGGGCCACCTGGAGCGGGGTGACCGCGAGCCCGTCGGCGGCCGTCGTCACCGCGTCCACGATGCGGGTCGCCGCGTCGTCGAGGTACGGCTCCACGAACGGCGCGAGGTGCTCCGAGGCGCCCCGCGAGTCCGCGGGAGTGGTGTGCCGGTACTTGCCGGTGAGCACACCGCGGCCCAGCGGGGAGGAGGGCAGCAGGCCGATCCCCAGATCGAGCGCGGCGGGTAGCACCTCGCGCTCGACACCGCGTTGGAGCAGCGAGTACTCCATCTGCGTGCCGGCCAGCCGGGTGCGCGCGCCCGGCGCCGCGAGCTGCCAGGTCGCCGCCTTGGCGAGCTGCCAGCCGCAGAAGTTGGAGACGCCGGCGTACCGGGCGCGACCGCTGCTCACCGCCAGGTCGAGGGCATGGAGGGTCTCCTCCAGCGGGGTCGCCGGGTCGTAGGCGTGGACGTGCCACAGGTCGACGTGGTCCGTGCCGAGCCGGGCCAGGGACGCGTCGAGCGCGGCGAGCAGATGGCCGCGGGAGCCGTCGTAGCGGCGGTCGGGATCGGGGACGCTGCCCGCCTTGGTCGAGATCACCAGGTCCCGGCGCGGCACCAGGCCGTCCATGAGCTGTCCGAGCAGGTACTCGGCCTCTCCGTCGCCGTACACGTCGGCGGTGTCGACGAGGGTGCCGCCGGCCTCCCAGAACGCCTTCAGCATGTCCGCGGCGTCGTGCTCGTCGGTGTCCCGGCCCCAGGTGAGGGTGCCGAGCCCGATGCGGGACACGCGCAGGCCTGTGCGGCCGAGATGCCTCTGCTCCATGGGCGCGAGATTACTGGCCAGGACTGGTGCCGTGGGTTGCCTGTGGACAACTCTGATCGCGGGCGCGTGACCGGGTGACCTGCATCCGCTCCCGGGCCTGCCCTGCCGGTCGGGGCCGCCTGCGCGCTATGGTCTCCGCCAAGGACGTTACTCACGGGTAAGGGGATCGGCCATGCAGCTCGGGATCAACCTCGGCTACTGGGGCGCCGGGATGGACGCGGACAATCTGACCGTGGCACAGGAGGCCGAGCGGCTGGGCTACTCCGTGTGCTGGGCCGCCGAGGCGTACGGCTCCGACGCGGCCACGGTGCTCAGCTGGGTCGCCGCGCAGACCGAGCGCATCGACGTCGGCTCGGCCATCTTCCAGATCCCGGCCCGGCAGCCGGCCATGACCGCGATGACCGCGGCGACCCTGGACTCGCTCTCCAAGGGGCGCTTCCGGCTGGGCCTCGGCGTCTCCGGACCGCAGGTCTCCGAGGGCTGGTACGGCGTCAAGTTCGACAAGCCGCTCTCGCGCACCCGCGAGTACGTGGAGATCGTGCGCAAGGCGATGACCCGCGAGCGGCTGTCGTTCGAGGGCGAGCACTGGACGCTGCCGCTGCCCGGCGGCCCCGGCAAGCCGATCAAGCTGACCGTGCACCCCGAGCGTGAGCACATCCCGCTCTACATCGCCGCCATCGGCCCCAAGAACCTCGAACAGACCGGTGAGATCGCCGACGGCGCGCTGCTGATCTTCCCCTCCGCCGAGCACCTGGAGGAGACCACGGTCAGGCACCTGCGCGCCGGCCGGGAGAAGGCCGGGCTGACCCTCGACGGGTTCGACATCTGCCCGACCCTGCCGCTGGCCGTCGGTGACGACAAGGACGTGGCCCGGCTCGCCGACACCTTCCGCCCCTACACCGCCCTGTACGTCGGAGGCATGGGCAGCATCAAGCAGAACTTCTACAACCAGCTCGCCCGGCGCATGGGATACGAGAAGGAGGCCGCGGAGATCCAGGAGAAGTACCTGTCCGGGGACAAGCAGGGCGCCGCGGCCGCCGTCCCGCAGGACCTCATCGACCGGACCACGCTGCTGGGCTCCGTGGAGCGCATCGCGGACCGGATGAAGGCCTACGCGGCCGCCGGGGTCACCACCCTCAGCCTCGCCCCCGCCGGCTTCACGCTCGACGAGCGGCTGGCCTCCCTGCGGGCCGGCAGCGAGGCCCTGGAGCGCGCGGGCCTCGCGTAACGGGCTTCCGCGGCCGTGGTGGGGGCTCGGGGGTCTTCCCCGCCACGGCCGTCACGGGGAACAACGCGCCGGGCGCCGTCCGGTTACGACCCCGGCGGTCCCCCTTTCGGCAGAACCGGCCCGTCCTGCTGTTGCGACACCACTGCGTCCCGATTTGACTCGATCCTCAGGGGCCCTGCAGAGAGGTGTCTTCGATGGTTTCGGCGTTTTCGGCCAAGAGTCTGTTCCGGGAGATCCTCGCCGACGACACGTCGTTCCGGCTCTTCTGCTCCATCGCCGCCGGCGGGGAGGCGCAGGGCGGCTGGGAGAACGGCAGGATCGCCGCGCTGGTGCCGCCCGCGGAACGCGCCCTGGCCCCCAAGATCGCCCGCCACGGCGCCGACGAGGACAAGCACGGGCGCATCTTCGACGCCCTGATGAAGAAGCGCGGCCTCACCCCGGTGCCCGTGCCGCCGGAGACCGACTACGCGATGCTCCTGGAGCGCGCGGGCATCGGCCTCGCCCACGACCGGCTCCGGCGCGCGGAGCCCCTCACCGTCCGCGACATCATCGTCTACCTCGCGCACAGCCGGGTCACCGAACAGCGCGCCGCCGACCAGATGGGCCTGCTGAGCCGGTGGTTCGGCGACGACCCGGAGATCGGCCGCGCCGTGCGGATGATCTCGCACGACGAGGACAACCACCTCGCCTACGCCCACGAGGAACTCCTGCGCCTGACCGCCGCCGGGCACGGCCGCTTCGTCCGGCGCACCCTGCGCGCCTGCGCGCTCGCCGAGATCCGCGTCCACCGGGACGTCAGCCTCGCCGTCATGGCCCACATGGGCCGCATCCTGCGCTGGTCCCGGACCCGGTCCCGACTGCTCGCGGCCGGCATCCACGCCGTGTACGCCTACGAGCGGCTGGGCGGCCGGCGCCGGATGGTCACCCTGCGTGTGCCGGAGCGCCGCGACCCCCTCGGCGACCTGGCCGGCCCGGCCCCCGACCCCGAGTTCGCGTGAGCCCGGCTCACAGCCAGCCGCGCCGCTTGAACTGGCGGTACAGCAGCACTTCGAGGACGGCCATCACCACGATCACCACCGGGTAGGACCACAGCCAGTGCAACTCGGGCATGTGGTCGAAGTTCATGCCGTAGATCCCCGCGATCATGGTGGGGACCGCGGCCATCGCCGCCCACGCCGAGATCTTCCTCATGTCGTCGTTCTGCCGCACGCTCATCTGCGCCAGATGCGCGTTGAGGATGTCCGACACCAGCCGGTCCAGGCTCTCCACGGACTCGTTCACGCGCGCGAGGTGGTCGTTGACGTCCCGGAAGAAGGGCCGTTCCTTGTCGTCCACGAACGGCACCCCGCCGCCGAACTGGCCGGTGCCCGCGAGGCGGGTCATCGGCGGCACGAGCGGGCCGGTGGCCCGCCGGAACTCCAGCACCTGCCGCTTGAAGGTGTAGATCCGGGACGCGGTGTTGCGCGAGCCGCCGCCGTCCGGCTGGAAGACCTCGGCCTCCAGCTCCTCCAGGTCCGTCTGCAGCTCCGTCGCCACGTCCAGGTAGTGGTCGACCACGGCGTCGGAGATCGCGTACAGCACCGACGTGGGGCCCTTGCCCAGCATCTCCGGCTCCTCCTCCAACCGGTGCCGCACCGCCGCGAGCGGCGCGCCCTCGCCGTGCCGGACCGTGACGACGAACGCGTCACCGACGAAGATCATGACCTCGCCGGCCGACACCGTGTCGCTCTCCGGCTCGTACACCACCGGCTTGAGCACCATGAACAGCGAGTCGTCGTACACCTCGAGCTTGGGCCGCTGATGCGCCTTGAGAGCGTCCTCGACGGCCAGCGGGTGCAGCCCGAACTCCCGGGTGACGAGCTCGAACTCCCGCTCCGACGGCTCGTGCAGACCGATCCACACGAAACCGCCGCCCGCCCGCGCCGCGTCCAGCGCGTCCGACAGATCCTCCGGGCCCTCGGTGCGGTGCCCATGCCGGTACACCGCGCAATCCACGATCACGGAGCGCATTCTCCCTTCGTCCGACCGACTGTGCCTGTGGTGATGCGCTTACCCTGGGCCGCATGCCCACGCTGATCCTCGTCAGGCACGGACGGTCAACCGCCAACACCTCGGGCGTGCTCGCCGGATGGACCCCCGGCGTCGCCCTGGACGACCGCGGGGCCGCACAGGCCGCCGCACTGCCCGCACGCCTCGCCGGGCTGCCGATCTCCGAGGTCGTCGCCAGCCCCCTGCAGCGCTGCCAGGAAACCGTACGGCCGCTGCTCGACGCCCGCCCCGGACTGCGCTCGCACACCGACGAACGGATCGGGGAGTGCCACTACGGCGACTGGTCCGGCCGCAAACTGGCCGAACTCGCCGACGAGCCGCTCATGGCGGTCGTCCAGGCACACCCGACCGCCGCCGCCTTCCCGGGCGGCGAGTCCATGCGGGCCATGCAGACCCGCGCCGCCGAGGCCGTACGCGAGTGGAACGCGCGCGTGGAGCGCGACCACGGCGCCGACGCCGTCTACCTCATGTGCTCGCACGGCGACATCATCAAGTCGCTCGTCGCCGACGCCCTCGGACTGCATCTCGACCTCTTCCAGCGGATCTCCGTGGAACCGTGTTCCATCACCGCGATCCGTTACACCCGGCTCCGGCCGTTTCTCGTTCGCCTCGGCGACACCGGCGATTTCGCATCTCTTGCCCCCCGCGAGGAACCCGGCGGAGAAGACGCACCGGTCGGGGGTGGTGCGGGAGCACCGTGATCGTCGCCCGCAGTAGGGTGAAGCGGTCCACACCGTGCCCCGCACCCACCGCCCGCACCGCAGCAACCCTCGAGTCCCATGGAGACAGGACGTGTCCCGTCAGGTGTTCCTCTACGATCCGCCGGACCGCTTCGTGGCCGGCACGGTCGGACTGCCCGGACGCCGTACGTTCTTCCTCCAAGCCACCTCAGGCCCCCGGGTGACCAGCGTGGCCCTGGAGAAGACCCAGGTCGCCGCGCTCGCCGAGCGCATGGACGAGTTGCTGGACGAGGTCGTCCGGCGCAGCGGCGGCAGCGCGGCCGTCCCCGCCATGGCGCCCTCGGAGATCGCGGACACCGCCCCGCTCGAGGTCCCCATCGAGGAGGAGTTCCGCGTCGGCACCATGGCCCTCGCCTGGGACGGCGACGAGCAGCGCATGATCGTCGAGGCCCAGGCCCTGGTGGAACTGGACGCCGACACCGAGGAGGACCTCGCCGAGGCCGAGGAACGGCTGCTCCAGGACGAGGAGAACGGACCCCCCATGCTGCGGGTCCGGCTGACCGGGGCACAGGCCCGGTCCTTCGCCAAGCGGGCCCTCGACGTCGTCAACGCCGGGCGGCCGCCGTGCCCGCTGTGCAGCCTCCCGCTCGACCCGGAAGGACACGTATGCCCGCGCCAGAACGGATACCGCCGCGGAGCGTGACGGCCGACCACGCCGCCGAGCTGCTGGCCCGTGGTGAGCTGTCCGTCCGGGGCCGGATTCGCGAGGCGTCCAACGCGGCGCTGTTCTGCACCGTCGCCCTCGACGGCCGCGAGGCCACCTGCGTGTACAAGCCGGTCGCCGGGGAGCGCCCGCTGTGGGACTTCCCCGACGGCACCCTGGCCGGCCGCGAGGTGGCCGCCTACGAGGTCTCCGAGGCGACCGGCTGGGGGCTGGTCCCCCCGACGGTGCTGCGCGACGGGCCGTACGGCGAGGGCATGTGCCAGCTGTGGATCGAGGTCGGCGCCGACACCGAGCTGCTCGCCCTGGTCGACGGCGAGGAGCCGGAACCCGGCTGGAAGGCGATCGGGCTCGCCGACGTCGGCGAGGGCCGCACCGCGCTGCTGGTGCACGCCGACGACGAGCGGCTGCGCCGCCTCGCCGTCCTCGACGCGGTGATCAACAACGCCGACCGCAAGGGCGGCCATCTGCTGCCCACCCCGGACGGCCGGCTCTACGGCATCGACCACGGGGTCACGTTCAACGTCGAGGACAAGCTGCGCACGCTGCTGTGGGGCTGGGCCGGGGAGCCGCTCGCCCCGGAGGCCGTCGAGGTGCTCGGTGGGCTGCGCGCGACCCTCGCGGAGGGCGGCGAGCTGGCCGCGCGGCTGGCCGGCCTGATCACGCCGGCCGAACTCGACGCCACGCGCGCGCGGGTCGACGCGCTCCTTGCCTCCGGACGGCACCCGGAGCCGGGCGGGGAGTGGCCGGCGATCCCGTGGCCGCCGGTCTGAGCACGGTCTGAGCGCGTCGGCCCGAGCACGGCCCCGAGCACATCGGGGAGAGATCCACAAGAGGGCACAACAGGCCATCCGGCCCGATCCCGTTCGTATCCGCAGCTCGTGGCCGGTTAGGCTCATGTACATGCATGCCTGGCCCGCTTCCGAGGTCCCCGCCCTGCCTGGTCAGGGCCGCGACCTGAGGATCCACGACACCGCGACCGGCGGCCTCGTCACCCTCGACCCCGGTCCCGTCGCCCGTATCTACGTCTGCGGCATCACGCCGTACGACGCGACCCACATGGGTCACGCGGCGACCTACAACGCGTTCGACCTCGTTCAGCGCGTGTGGCTCGACACCAAGCGGCAGGTCCACTACGTCCAGAACGTCACCGACGTCGACGATCCGCTGCTGGAGCGCGCGGAGCGGGACGGCGTCGACTGGGTCGCCCTCGCCGAGAAGGAGACCACTCTCTTCCGGGAGGACATGACCGCCCTGCGGATGCTGCCGCCCCGGCACTACATAGGCGCCGTCGAGGCGATACCCGGCATCGTCCCGCTCGTGGAGCGGCTGCGCGACCTCGGCGCGGCCTACGAGCTGGACGGTGACATCTACTTCTCGGTCGAGTCCGACCCGCATTTCGGCCAGGTCTCGAACCTCGACGCCGCCGCGATGCGGCTGCTGTCCGCCGAGCGCGGCGGCGACCCGGACCGCCCGGGCAAGAAGAACCCCCTCGACCCGATGCTGTGGATGACCGCCCGCGAGGGCGAGCCCAGCTGGGACGGCGGCTCGCTCGGCAGCGGCCGGCCCGGCTGGCACATCGAGTGCGTGGCCATCGCCCTCGACCACCTCGGCATGGGCTTCGACGTCCAGGGCGGCGGCTCCGACCTGGCCTTCCCGCACCACGAGATGGGCGCCTCGCACGCCCAGGTGCTCACCGGCGAGTTCCCGATGGCCAAGGCCTATGTGCACGCCGGCATGGTCGCCCTGGACGGCGAGAAGATGTCCAAGTCCAAGGGCAACCTCGTCTTCGTCTCCCGGCTGCGCCGGGACGGCGTCGACCCGGCCGCGATCCGGCTGACCCTGCTCGCCCACCACTACCGTTCCGACTGGGAGTGGACCGACCAGGTCCTGCGCGACGCGGTCGACCGCCTCGGCCGCTGGCGCGCCGCCGTCTCCCGGCCCGACGGCCCGTCCGCCGACGCGCTGGTGGAGGAGATCCGCGAGGCGCTGGCCCACGACCTGGACGCGCCCGCCGCGCTGGCCGCGGTGGACCGCTGGGCGGCCCTTCAGGAGACCGAGGGCGGCACCGACCCCGGCGCGCCCGGTGTCGTGACCCGCGCCGTGGACGCGCTGCTGGGCGTGGCCCTCTAAGGGCCGGTGGCGAAAGTGGTCCTCTGCCGTGCGGCGACTTTCGCAACAGGCCATAGGTCCGGTCCGGCGGCCTGACGCCATCCGCATGGCGAGGGGCGGTTCCCAGCACGGGAACCGCCCCTCGTTCGTCCAGTCCGTCTCGTGCGACACGTACGACGTGTCCGCCGCTCTCAGTCCTCCGGGGTGTCCGGCGTCTCCGGTGTGCCCTCGTCGCCGCCCTCGGAGGAGCCCTCCGCCGAGCTGTCCGAGGCGTCCGGCGAACGGTCGGCGGAACCGCCCGAGGAGCCCTCCGCCGCGCCGCTCCGGGCGCCGCCGGGCGCGTCCTCGCCTGACCCCTCCGCAGCGCCGCCCGGGGTGTCCTCGTCGGTGCTCTCCTGGGCGCCTTCCGCGGTCCCGGAGGCCCCCGGCCTGGCCGGCCTGGCCGGCCGGTTGCGGCCGCCGCCGGGGCTGTCCCGCAGGTACGTACCCTCCCCGCCGTCCGCCGTGGCGTGGCCGCCCGGCGGGTTGCCGTCCCGGCGCCGCAGGTACCGCTCGAACTCGCGGGCGATCGCCTCGCCGGACGCCTCCGGCAGCTCGGCGGTGTCCCGGGCCTCCTCCAGCGTCTGGACGTACTCGGCGACCTCGCTGTCCTCGGCGGCGAGCTGGTCCACGCCCACCTGCCAGGCGCGCGCGTCCTCGGGCAGCTCGCCCAGCGGGACGCGCAGGTCCAGCAGGTCCTCGAGACGGTTCAGCAGCGCCAGGGTGGCCTTGGGGTTGGGCGGCTGGGACACGTAGTGCGGCACCGCGGCCCACAGCGACACCGCCGGGACACCGGCGTGCGTGCAGGCCTCCTGCAGGACGCCGACGATGCCCGTCGGGCCCTCGTACTTGGTCTCCTCCAGGTCCATGCGGCGGGCCAGGTCGGGGTCGGAGGTGACCCCGCTGACCGGGACCGGACGCGTGTGCGGGGTGTCGCCGAGCAGGGCGCCGAGGACGACCACCAGCTCCACGCCCAGCTCGTGCGCGAAGCCGAGCAGTTCGTTGCAGAACGAGCGCCAGCGCATGGACGGTTCGATACCGCGGACCAGCACCAGGTCGCGTGGCTTGTCGCCGCCGACCCGGACCACCGAGAGCCGTGTCGTCGGCCACGTGATCTTGCGCACTCCGCCGTCCATGAACACCGTGGGGCGGTTCACCTGGAAGTCGTAGTAGTCCTCGGCGTCCAGCGCCGCGAACACCTCGCCCTTGAACTCGCGTTCCAGATGCGCGACCGCCGTGGAGGCGGCGTCGCCGGCATCGTTCCAGCCCTCGAACGCGGCCACCATGACTGGGTCGATCAGCTCGGGAACCCCCTCCAGCTCGATCACCCAGTGCCTCCTTCCGACGTGCCCTCGCCTGACGTCCCAACCTTACGGCGTCCCGCGGGGGCGCCCGCAGCCCCCTTGCCCGGGGGATGCGAGATCACTGCCCCGATCACCACCCCGGAACACCCCGGGCCCGGGCGGGGCGACGAAGGCGGCCGCCCGTGGCGGCAGTTGCGGGCCGCGGCCGATTCCGCCCGGGGCCCGGCGCACGCGCCGCGGCCCCGCCGCGCGTCCGGAGTCCGGATGGGCGGCAGGGCCGGTACGTCGGCCCGCGGGGAGTTCCCGCGGGGCGTGGCAGCGTGTCAGCCGAAGGCCTTCACCGCCTGGTAGTAGGTCCACGCGGTGCTGTCGCAGGCGGTCTTCGTGGCGCCGCTGTAGCCGTTGCAGACACGCTTGAGGTCCTCGTACAGGGCGCTGTCGAGGCGCGCCTTGTTGGCGCTGAAGGTGCCGGCCGCCTTGTAGTTGCGGTACCCGAAGTCGTGGCGGGCACAGGACATCTTGAAGGGGAAGCCGAGCGGGTTGTCGGGGGAGGAGGAGCAGTAGTCCGTGGACCAGTCGAAGTCGTAGGAGGCCCACGCCGACTGGTTGGCGCGGGCGGCGGCCCAGGAGTTGTAGCCGGACGCGCTGGTCTGGGTGAAGCCGGCGAGCACCTGGGGCTTGTCGGCCGGGGCCGCGGTGGCCACGGTGGCGGTCGCGGTGACGGTCAGGACGGCCATGGCCGAGGCGGCGAATCCGGTGGCAAGTCTGCGGTGCATCCCACACCTCCATGAGAACCGCGATCCGCCCTTCGGACCGCAGGTTCATGACAATGGAGGCGGGAACTATGACAGATCTCCAACGACGACGTGGGACGCGCGACAGGGGCGGCTCCACCGGTGTGGAGCCGCCCCTGTCGTCTCTCCGGCCCCTCGTGCGGGAGGAGCCGGCCCTCATCCGTTCCGGCCCCGGTCAGGGGGTGGGGCCGGCCGGGACCTACTTCTTGTCGAGCAGGTCCTGGACCTTGGCGCGGACCTCGTCCGTGGCGAGGCCGCGGATGGTCAGCGTGGTGCGCCGGCGCAGCACGTCGTCGGTCGTCTCGGCCCACTCGTGGTCGCGGGCCCAGACGACCTGCGCCCAGATCTCCGGGGCGTCAGGGTGGACGCGCTCGGCCAGCTCCGGGTGCTCGTTCGCCAGGCGGGCGATGTCGAAGGCCAGCGAGCCGTAGTGGGTGGCGAGGTGCTTGGCGGTGTCGGCGGCCATGCGCGGGCCCGGTGCCGGGTGGTCCACCAGCAGACGGTGGGCGACCGCGCGCGGGTTGGCGACACCGGGCAGCGGGAGCTTCTTCGGCAGCGAGGAGATCGGCTCGAAGTCGTCACCGAGCGGGTGGCCCGGCAGTTCCTCCAGCTTCTGCATCACCGTGCGGCCGATGTGCCGGAACGTCGTCCACTTGCCGCCCGCGACGGACAGCATGCCGGCCCGGCCCTCGGTCACCACGGTCTCGCGCTTGGCCTTGGCGGTGTCTCCCGGCCCGCCCGGCAGCACCCGCAGACCGGCGAAGGCGTAGGTCATCAGGTCGCGCCGGAGCTGCTGGTCCCGGACGGAGAACGCGGCCTCGTCCAGGATCTGGGCTATGTCCTTCTCGGTGACCGACACGTCGGCCGGGTCGCCCTCGTACTCCTCGTCGGTGGTGCCGAGCAGCAGCATGTCCTCCCAGGGGAGGGCGAAGGTGATGCGGTACTTGTCGATGGGGGTCGCCAGCGCGGCCTTCCAGGGCGAGGTGCGCTTGAGCACCAGGTGCGCGCCCTTGGACAGACGGATGGACGGCGCCGCCGCCGGGTCCTCCATCCGGCGCAGGTGGTCGACCCAGGGTCCGGTGGCGTTCAGCACCAGACGGGCGTTGACGCCGAACTCGTCGCCGGAGGTCCGGTCCTTCAGGTCGGCGCCGGTGACCCGGCCCTTGGTGAAGCGCAGGCCGGTGACCTCGGCGTGGTTGAGGACGACCGCGCCCGACTCGACGGCCGCGCGGACCGTCATCAGCGCCATGCGCGCGTCGTTCATCTGGTCGTCGCCGTAGACGGCGACGGCCTTGAGGTTCTCGGTGCGCAGCTCCGGCACGTCCTGCGCCGCCTTGGCGGGCGAGAGCAGGTGGCCGACGCCGTCACCGAACGCGGAGAGCGCGGAGTAGGCGAAGACGCCTGCCCCGAGCTTCGCCGCGCCGTGCGGCCCGCCCTTGTACACGGGGAGGTAGAAGGTGAGCGGGTTCGCCAGGTGGGGGGCCACCTGGCGGGAGACCGCACGGCGCTCGAAGTGGTTCTCCGCCACCAGCTTCACCGCGCCGGTCTGCAGGTAGCGCAGACCGCCGTGGAGCAGCTTGGAGGAGGCGGAGGAGGTGGCGCCGGCGAAGTCGCCGGCGTCGACCAGCGCCACCCTGAGGCCGGACTGCGCGGCGTGCCAGGCTGTGGAGATGCCCAGGATGCCGCCGCCGATCACGAGAAGGTCGTACGACGCCTTGGAGAGCTGCTCCCTGGTCTCGGCCCGGCTCGGGTTCGAGCCGGAGGCCGGGTGCGTCCCCAGGGCAGGCACGGACTGCAGGGTGGACTGACTGGTCATGTCGGGTTCTTACTCCTCGTCAGAGCTGTCGGAGCCGTGGTGAGCCGCTCAGCTCTCGTCCTCGATCCAGCCCATGGTCCGGTCGACGGCCTTGAGCCAGCTCTTGTACTCACGGTCGCGGGTGTCCGCGTCCATCTGGGGGGTCCACTCGGCGGCCCGGCGCCAGTTGGCGCGCAGTTCGTCCGTGCTGGACCAGAAGCCGACGGCGAGGCCGGCGGCGTAGGCGGCGCCGAGGCAGGTGGTCTCGGCGACCATCGGGCGCACCACGGGTGCGTCCAGGACGTCGGCGAGCGTCTGCATCAGCAGGTTGTTGGAGGTCATGCCGCCGTCGACCTTCAGGGTCACCAGCTCGTCGCCGGAGTCCTTGACCATCGCGTCGGCGATCTCGCGGGTCTGCCAGGCCGTGGCCTCCAGCACCGCGCGGGCCAGGTGCGCCTTGGTGACGTACCGGGTCAGGCCGGCGATCACACCGCGGGCGTCGGAGCGCCAGTGCGGGGCGAACAGGCCGGAGAAGGCCGGTACGAAGTAGGCGCCGCCGTTGTCCTCCACCGAGAGCGCGAGCGTCTCGATCTCGGCGGCGGTCGAGATCAGGCCCATCTGGTCGCGCATCCACTGCACCAGGGAGCCGGTGACGGCGATCGAGCCCTCCAGCGCGTACACCGTCGGCTGGTCGCCGATCTTGTAGCCGACCGTGGTCAGCAGGCCCGCGTAGGAGTTGATGATCTTGTCACCGGTGTTCATCACCATGAAGGTGCCGGTGCCGTAGGTGGACTTGGTCTCGCCCTCGGAGAAACAGGTCTGGCCGAACAGGGCCGCCTGCTGGTCGCCGAGCGCCGAGGCGACCGGGATGCCGCCGAGCAGGTCGCCCAGCTTGCCGCCGGTGATCTCGCCGTAGACCTCGGCGGAGGAGCGGATCTCCGGCAGCATCGCCATCGGGACGCCGATCGACTCGGCGATCTTCGGGTCCCACTCCATGGTGTGCAGGTTCATCAGCAGGGTGCGGGAGGCGTTGGTGACGTCGGTGACGTGCCTGCCGCCGTTGACGCCGCCGGTCAGGTTCCAGATGACCCAGCTGTCCATCGTGCCGAAGAGGATGTCGCCCGCCTCGGCGCGCTCCTGGAGGCCGTCGACGTGGTCGAGCAGCCAGCGGGCCTTGGGCCCGGCGAAGTACGAGGCCAGCGGGAGGCCGGTCTCGCGGCGGAAGCGGTCCTGGCCGACGTTGCGCCCCAGCTCGCGGCAGAGGGCGTCGGTGCGGGTGTCCTGCCAGACGATGGCGTTGTGGACGGGCTCACCGGTGTTCTTGTCCCACAGCACGGTGGTCTCGCGCTGGTTGGTGATGCCGATGGCCTTGATGTCGTCACGGGTGATGCCGGCCTTCTGGACGGCTCCGGCGACGACTTCCTGGACGTTGGTCCAGATCTCGTTGGCGTTGTGCTCGACCCAGCCCGGCTTCGGGAAGATCTGCTCGTGCTCCTTCTGGTCGACGGAGACGATCCGGCCGTCCCGGTCGAAGACGATGCAGCGCGAGGAAGTCGTGCCCTGGTCGATGGCCGCGATGAAGGGGCCTGCGGTGTGGGCGTCGGTCACTGTGTGCTCCTGAGAGATCCGTGGTGATGGGGCTGTACGTACGGCGCGCGTGAGAGGGAGGGTCCGGGTCTCAGACGAACGCGACGTTGTAGATGCCTGCAGCGATCGCGCCGCCGATCAGCGGGCCGACCACCGGGATCCAGGCGTAGCTCCAGTCGGAACCGCCCTTGTTGGGCAGGGGCAGCAGGGCGTGGACGATACGGGGGCCGAGGTCGCGGGCCGGGTTGATCGCGTAGCCCGTCGGGCCGCCGAGGGAGAGGCCGATGGAGACGACCACGAGCGCGGTGACCAGGGCGCCGAGGGTGCCCAGGCCGTTGCCCTTGTCGTTCAGGCCCTGCGTCAGGACGGCGAGCACCAGCACCACGGTGCCGATGATCTCCGTGGCGAGGTTCTGCACCACGTTCCGGATCTCCGGACCGGTGGAGAAGACACCGAGGACCGGGCCGGCCCCCTGCTCCTGGGCCTCTACGGCCTTGGCCGTGGTGGCCTGGGCGCCCGGACCGCCGACGATCTCCTTGTCGGTGAGGTGGGCGCGGAACTGGCCGTAGTAGGCCAGCCAGACCAGGGCCGCGCCGATCATGGCGCCGAGGAGCTGGCCGCCCCAGTACGTGGGCAGGTTGCTGAAGTCCTTGTCCTTGATCGCGAGTGCGAGCGTCACGGCCGGGTTCAGATGGGCACCCGAGAGGGGTGCCGAGGTGTAAACGGCCGTCAGAACGGCGAAACCCCACCCGAAGGTGATGGCGAGCCAACCGGCGTTACGGGCCTTGGAGGCCTTCAGCGTCACAGCGGCGCACACGCCGCCACCGAGCAGGATGAGTATGGCGGTACCGATGGTCTCGCCGATGAAGATGTCGGAGCTGGACACCCGCGACTCCTTTGTCCTTCGTCCAGGGAAGCCGAACCCCGGGTCCCACCGGGGGTTGGCGCCCTCGGGGGTGAGAGCGAATCCGGCCCTTGGCGTTGCCACACTCTAGCGCGTATTGCCGGTAGGTGTTCGACAATGCCGACCGATGGACGGGAGTCTTGCTGCGGCCTTACGCATGCGTCAAGGGTTCTGTTATCGAAAACAGGATCGTTATTGATCGCTGCCGACTATCACTCTTTGTGTGCTGACGTAGCTACTCGCCCTATATGTCCATTTCAGGGTATGGCGAGAACCGGGACGCCGCTCGCGTCCCGGTCGTCCTCCGGTCGATCACCCGCTTGGAGGGCGCGGGTCACCCGTCGGTCAGAACCGCCCGCCGCCCAGGTCCCGCGACACCGCGCGGGCGCAGTCGCGCACCGCCGCGATCAGGTCCGGGCGCAGCTCGCCGTCCCGGCACAGCCGCTCCACGGCCCCGGTGATCCCGACCGAGCCCACGGGCATCCGGCGCCGGTCGTGGATGGGCGCGGCGACCGAGGCCACGCCCTCCCAGGTCTCCTCGACGTCCGCCGCGTAGCCACGCGCGCGCGTCATGTCCAGGACGTGCTCGAAGCCCTCGAGCCCGCACACCGTGCGGTCCGTGAAGGGCTTGCGTTCGGCCTCCAGGGCCTCGCTGTGGGCCACCGGGTCGTACGCCGAGAGCACCTTGCCCAGCGCCGTGGAGTGCAGCGGCTGCATGGCCCCGATCTCCAGCACCTGCCGGCTGTCGTCCGGCCGGAAGACGTGGTGCACGATCAGCACGCCCTGCTGGTGCAGCACGCCCAGGTACACGCTCTCCCCGCTGGACCTGGCCAGGTCGTCGGTCCACACCAACGCCCGCGCCCGCAGTTCGTGCACGTCCAGGTACGTCGTGCCAAGCCGCAGCAGCTCGGCGCCCAGCTGGTAGCGGCCGGAGGCGTCGTCCTGCTCGACGAACCCCTCCTGCTGGAGGGTGCGCAGGATGCCGTGGGCGGTGCCCTTGGCGAGGCCGAGCGACGAGGCGATGTCCGAGAGGCCGAGCCGTCGCTCGCCGCCCGCGAGCAGTCGCAGCATCGCGGCCGCCCGTTCGAGCGACTGGATGTTCCGTGCCATCGCCGTCCTGCCTCCGTCTCCGTCGACCGCCACCGAACGCGCGTGGAGTCACACTGTTCGACAATGCCGAACACTACCGGTCGTCGTCGACCTCCCGCCAATGTTCGGTCGACACCTGTTACACCGCCGGGCACCCGGATGCGGCATCCGGGCCGTCCCCCGGCGGCCACCGGCGTCCGCCTCGTGGACGCCGGTGCCCATCCAAGCCCACTCCCGGTTACTCTGACGCCGTGCCCCTTGCCCGGTCCGACCGGGGAAGTCGCATAGCCGACAGCCGTCGCACCCCAGGGAGCCCCTTCATGGCCTCGTTGCCAACGTCCCCTTCCGCCGACAGCCGGGCCCGTGTGTCCGCGCTCCGAGACGCCCTCGCCACCCGTGTGGTGGTGGCCGACGGTGCCATGGGCACGATGCTCCAGGCGCAGGAGCCCACCCTCGAGGACTTCCAGCAGCTCGAGGGCTGCAACGAGATCCTCAACCTCACCCGCCCCGACATCGTCCGCTCCGTCCACGAGGCGTACTTCGCGGTGGGCGTCGACTGCGTCGAGACCAACACCTTCGGGGCCAACCACTCCGCGCTCGGCGAGTACGACATCGCCGAGCGCGTGTACGAGCTGTCCGAGGCCGGCGCCCGCGTCGCCCGCGAGGCCGCCGACGCGTTCACCGCCGAGGACGGCCGCCCCCGCTGGGTCCTCGGCTCCATGGGCCCCGGCACCAAGCTGCCCACCCTCGGGCACGCCCCCTACACCACCCTGCGCGACGCCTACCAGCGCAACGCCGAGGGCCTGGTCGCCGGCGGCGCCGACGCGCTGCTCGTGGAGACCACCCAGGACCTGCTGCAGACCAAGGCCGCCGTCCTCGGCGCCCGCCGCGGCCTCGCCGCGCTCGGCCTCGACCTGCCCGTCATCGTCTCGGTCACCGTCGAGACCACCGGCACCATGCTCCTCGGCTCCGAGATCGGCGCCGCCCTCACCGCGCTCGAACCGCTCGGCATCGACATGATCGGCCTGAACTGCGCCACCGGCCCGGCCGAGATGAGCGAGCACCTGCGCTACCTCGCCCGCAACGCCCGCATCCCGCTGTCCTGCATGCCCAACGCGGGCCTGCCGGTCCTCGGCAAGGACGGCGCGCACTACCCGCTGACCGCGCCCGAGCTGGCCGACGCGCAGGAGACCTTCGTCCGCGAGTACGGCCTGTCGCTGGTCGGCGGCTGCTGCGGCACCACCCCCGAGCATCTGCGCCAGGTCGTCGAGCGGGTCCGGGACCTCACCCCGCCCGAGCGCCGGCCGAACCCCGAGCCCGGCGCCGCCTCGCTCTACCAGTCCGTGCCGTTCCGGCAGGACACCTCCTACCTGGCCATCGGCGAGCGCACCAACGCCAACGGCTCCAAGAAGTTCCGCGAGGCCATGCTGGCGGCCCGCTGGGACGACTGCGTGGAGATCGCCCGCGAGCAGATCCGCGAGGGCGCGCACATGCTCGACCTCTGCGTGGACTACGTCGGCCGCGACGGCGTCGCCGACATGCGGGAACTCGCCGGCCGCTTCGCCACCGCCTCCACCCTGCCGATCGTGCTGGACTCCACCGAGGTCGACGTCATCGAGGCCGGCCTGGAGAAGCTCGGCGGACGCGCCGTGATCAACTCCGTGAACTACGAGGACGGCGACGGCCCCGAGTCCCGCTTCGCCAAGGTCACGAAGCTCGCCCGGGAGCACGGCGCCGCGCTGATCGCGCTGACCATCGACGAGGAGGGGCAGGCCCGCACCCCGGAGAAGAAGGTCGAGATCGCCGAACGGCTGATCGCCGACCTCACCGGCAACTGGGGCGTCCGTGAGGAGGACATCCTCATCGACACCCTCACCTTCACCATCTGCACCGGCCAGGAGGAGTCCCGCAAGGACGGCGTCGCCACCATCGAGGCGATCCGCGAGCTGAAGAAGCGCCACCCGGCCGTGCAGACCACCCTGGGCCTGTCGAACATCTCCTTCGGCCTCAACCCGGCCGCCCGCATCCTGCTGAACTCCGTCTTCCTGGACGAGTGCGTCAAGGCGGGCCTGGACTCGGCGATCGTGCACGCCTCCAAGATCCTGCCCATCGCCCGCTTCAACGAGGAAGAGGTGCGGACCGCCCTCGACCTCATCCACGACCGCCGCCGCGAGGGCTACGACCCCCTCCAGAAACTCATGCAGCTCTTCGAGGGCGCCACCGCGAAGTCCCTCAAGGCCGGCAGGGCCGAGGAACTGGCCGCGCTGCCCCTGGAGGAGCGCCTCAAGCGCCGCATCATCGACGGCGAGCGCAACGGCCTGGAGCAGGACCTCGACCAGGCTCTGGAGGACCGGCCCGCCCTGGACATCGTCAACGACACGCTCCTGGACGGCATGAAGGTGGTCGGCGAGCTGTTCGGCTCCGGCCAGATGCAGCTGCCGTTCGTCCTGCAGTCCGCCGAGGTGATGAAGGCCGCCGTCGCCCACCT
The DNA here is from genome assembly GCF_036815105.1 of Streptomyces sp. IBSBF 3136. Lineage (NCBI taxonomy): Bacteria > Bacillati > Actinomycetota > Actinomycetes > Kitasatosporales > Streptomycetaceae > Streptomyces > Streptomyces sp. IBSBF 3136. The sequence goes on along the minus strand of NZ_JAJSZC010000114.1, from coordinate 6,588 downwards.
CGAACCGCACATGGAGAAGTCGGACGCCGAGGGCAAGGGCACCATCGTGCTGGCCACCGTGCGCGGCGACGTGCACGACATCGGCAAGAACCTGGTCGACATCATCCTGTCCAACAACGGCTACAACGTCGTCAACCTCGGCATCAAGCAGCCGGTCTCCGCGATCCTGGAAGCCGCCGAGGAGCACCGCGCCGACGTGATCGGCATGTCCGGCCTCCTGGTCAAGTCCACGGTGATCATGAAGGAGAACCTGGAGGAGCTGAACCAGCGCGGCCTCGCGCCCCGCTTCCCGGTCATCCTCGGCGGCGCCGCCCTGACCCGGGCCTACGTCGAACAGGACCTGTACGAGATCTACGAGGGCGAGGTCCGCTACGCCCGCGACGCCTTCGAGGGGCTGCGCCTCATGGACGCCCTGATCGGCGTCAAGCGGGGCGTGCCCGGGGCGCAGCTGCCCGAACTCAGGCAGCGCCGGGTCCGCGCGACGGCCGCCGCCGAGATCGAGGAGCGCCCCGAGGAGGGGCACGTCCGCTCCGACGTCGCCACCGACAACCCCGTGCCGGCCCCGCCGTTCTGGGACACCCGCGTCATCAAGGGCATCCAGCTCAAGGAGTACGCCAGCTGGCTCGACGAGGGCGCGCTGTTCAAGGGTCAGTGGGGCCTGAAGCAGGCCCGCACCGGCGACGGACCCTCCTACGAAGAACTGGTGGAGACCGACGGCCGCCCGCGCCTGCGCGGTCTGCTCGACCGACTCCAGACCGAGAACCTGCTGGAGGCGGCCGTGGTCTACGGCTACTTCCCGTGCGTCTCGAAGGACGACGACCTGATCATCCTCGACGAGCGGGGCAACGAGCGCACCCGCTTCACCTTCCCGCGCCAGCGCCGCGGCCGTCGGCTCTGCCTGGCCGACTTCTTCCGCCCCGAGGAGTCGGGGGAGACCGACGTGGTCGGCTTCCAGGTGGTGACCGTCGGCTCCCGCATCGGCGAGGAGACGGCGAAGCTCTTCGCGTCCAACTCCTACCGCGACTACCTCGAACTGCACGGCCTGTCGGTGCAGTTGGCCGAGGCGCTGGCCGAGTACTGGCACGCCCGCGTGCGCGCCGAACTCGGCTACGCCGGCGAGGACCCGGCCGCGATCGAGGACATGTTCGCCCTGAAGTACCGCGGCGCCCGCTTCTCCCTCGGCTACGGCGCCTGCCCCGACCTGGAGGACCGCGCCAAGATCGCCGAACTGCTGCGGCCCGAGCGGATCGGCGTCCACCTCTCGGAGGAGTTCCAGCTGCACCCCGAGCAGTCCACGGACGCGATCGTGATCCACCACCCGGAGGCCAAGTACTTCAACGCCCGCTGACCCGTCGGTGCCCGCCTGCCGGGGCGGGCGGCCGGCCCGGCCCGGGCATGCCGCAAGGCCTCCTGGCCTGCACGGGGGTGCTCCACGAGGTACCCCGACGCGCGAGTGATAAACGAGGCGCTTCGCTCGCGGGAGTCGTACACTGGTCGGTCCACCGCAGGCCGGTTCCCCTGTTCCCGGGAACCGGCCTGGTCGTCCCTCAAGGAGGTGTGCCCGGATGACCAGTACGGTCCCCGCGCCCGGAACCCTTCCCCACGTTCTCGGCGCCACCGGAGCAGGCCGGACCCCGGCGGCCGAGGACTCGGCCCTGCAGGCGGTCCTCCTCGACATGGACGGCACCCTCGTGGACACCGAAGGCTTCTGGTGGGACGTCGAGGTCGAGGTCTTCGGCGCCCTCGGCCACACCCTCGACGACTCCTGGCGGCACGTCGTCGTCGGCGGCCCCATGACCCGCAGCGCCGGCTTCCTGATCGAGGCCACCGGCGCCGACATCTCCCTCGCCGAACTGTCGGTCCTGCTCAATGAGGGGTTCGAGGAGCGCATCGGGCACAGCCTGCCGCTGATGCCCGGCGCCGCCCGGCTGCTCGCCGAACTGCACGAGCAGGCGGTGCCCACCGCCCTGGTCTCCGCCTCCCACCGGCGCATCATCGACCGGGTGCTGAGCGTGCTCGGCCCCCACCACTTCCGGCTGTCCATCGCAGGCGACGAGGTCTCGCGCACCAAGCCCTACCCGGACCCGTACCTGCTGGCCGCCGCCGGACTCGGCGTGGACCCGGCGAGATGCGCCGTCGTCGAGGACACCGCGACGGGCGTCGCCGCGGCCGAGGCGGCGGGCTGTCACGTGGTCGCCGTACCCTCCGTCGCCCCCATCGTCCCGGCCGAACGGCGCACCGTCGTCACCTCCCTCCAGGAGGTCGACCTGACTTTCCTGCGCGGGCTGATGACAGGCTGACGGCGGGCCGATGACGGAAATGCGCCGGCCGTTCACCCAGCGTCGGACTTACCCGGGACGCGTTGGACAGATTGCCGCGGAAGTACACCGGGTGGAATTCGAAAGCAGGCCGCCCGCCTGAATTCCACTGAGCACCTCCCCAGTTGGAAATGTGACGTTCCCCACCTCGGACTCCCTCGACAACGTTGCCTTGGTGTGCCGAGCACCCCAGAACGGCCCCTGGGGGCGCGACTTTGTGTCCCGATTGAGGGGACCCTGTACGAATCCTGCCGCTGTCGGGTTTTCGGTGTGTCCGCACCCGGTTTCGCTCCGTGATGGGGGCTCAACTCACGCGCCTGTGAGTGCTCCTGCGGGCGCGGACTAATCTCGTCGCGAGAACATCGTCGCAACCCCGTGATCCGCCGCACCACCCTTGCATGCCGGGTACACGGACTCGAACAGCTCTGGAGAAACTCCCGCATGAACCGCAAGACTTTGGTGCTGCCGGCAGTGGCCGGCCTGCTCACGCCGGTTCTCGCCGCGTGCGGCGGATCCGACAGCGGGAGCAAGAGCGGCGACGCCATCGGCGTCGGTACCACGGACCGGTTCACGGCCACCAGCGACGCGCCCGCCCCCCTCGACCCGGCCTACGCCTACGACGTCGGCACCTGGAACATCCTGCGCCAGACGGTGCAGACCCTGATGACCCAGCCCAAGGGCGAGGGCGACCCGGTCCCCGAGGCCGCGGAGAGCTGCTCCTTCACCGACAGCGGCAACGAGCGCTACGCCTGCAAGCTGCGTGAGGGCCTGAAGTTCGCCGACGGCGACAAGGTCACGGCAGCGGACGTCAAGTACTCCATCGACCGCGCCCGGCACCTCAAGGCCGACAGCGGTGTCGCCACCCTGCTCAACACCGTCGACACGGTCGAGACCCAGGGCGACCGCGAGGTCATCTTCCATCTGAAGACGGCCGACGCCACCTTCCCGTACAAGCTGTCCACCCCGGTCGCGGCCATCGTCAACCCCAAGGACTACGCCGCGGACAAGCTGCGCGACGGCTTCGAGGTGGACGGCTCCGGCCCCTACACCTTCAAGGCCGACGTCAAGGACAACGCGATCGTCAGCGCCACCTTCACCAAGAACCCTTCCTACAAGGGCAGCGTGACGGTGAACAACGACCAGGTCGTGATGCGCACCTACGCCGATGCGGACGCCATGGGTGCCGCGATCGACAAGGGTGAGATCGACGTCATGACCCGCTCCATGGCCCCGGCGCAGATCAACAAGCTGGACAGCGGCTCCGACGCGAACGTCGACCTGGTCGACATGGCGGGTCTCGAGATCCGCTACCTCGCCTTCAACACCGACGCGCCCACCGTGAAGAACAAGGCCGTCCGCCAGGCCATCGCCCAGGTCATCAACCGCGGCGAGCTGGTCTCCAAGGTGTACGGCACGCAGGCCGAGCCGCTGTACTCGCTCGTCCCGGCCTCCCTGACCGGCCACTCCAACTCGTTCTTCAACAAGTACGGCGACCCCAGCGCCGCCAAGGCGCGGAACCTGCTCGCCAAGGCCGGCATCACCACCCCGGTGAAGCTGACGCTGCACTACACCACCGACCACTACGGCTCGGCGACCAAGCAGGAGTTCCAGATCCTGCAGAAGCAGCTCAACGCCACCGGCCTGTTCGACGCCTCCATCCAGGGCCACCCGTGGGAGACCTTCCGGCCCGCCGAGATGAAGGGCAAGTACGACGTCTACGGCATGGGTTGGTTCCCCGACTTCCCGGACGCCGACAACTTCGTCGCACCCTTCCTCGACAAGGGCAACTTCCTCGGGTCGCCGTACTCCAACAGCACGATCCAGCGCTCGCTGATCCCGCAGTCCCGCCGTGAGGCGGACCGGCTCAACGCCTCCAAGAGCCTGACCCAGATCCAGGACATCGTGGCCGAGGACGTGCCCGTCCTGCCGCTGTGGCAGGGCAAGCAGTACGTCGCCGCGCGGGACAACATCACGGGCGTGTCCTACACCCTCAACTCCTCCTCGACGCTCCAGCTCTGGGAGCTCGGCCGCGGTGTGAGCGGCTGACGCCCACTCCGGCGAAGGTCCGACGACACGAAGGGCGCCCCTCCCGAGCGGGAGGGGCGCCCTTCGCGCGTCTCGTACGGACCGACTCGGACCGGACCTGACCCGGCGAGCCGTCCGGGCTACTGCGCGCCCGGACGCACCAGGCCGCTCTCGTACGCGTACACCGCCGCCTGCACCCGGTCCCTGAGGCCCAGCTTCGTCAGGACGTGGCCCACGTGCGTCTTCACCGTCGTCTCGCTGACGAACAGGTCGGCTGCGATCTCGGCGTTGGACAGCCCACGCGCGACCAGCTTCAGCACCTCCACCTCGCGGTCGGTGAGGGTGTGCAGCGTGTTCGGCACCGGCTCCTCACCGGACGGCAGGTGCGTGGCGTACTTGTCCAGCAGCCGGCGGGTGATGCTCGGCGCCAGCATGGCCTCGCCGCCCGCGACGACCCGGATCGCCTGCACCAGCTCGTTGGCGGGCGCGTCCTTGAGCAGGAACCCGCTGGCCCCCGCCCGCAGCGCCTCCACCACGTACTCGTCGAGGTCGAACGTGGTCAGCACGAGCACCTTCGCCGGGCCGTCCCGGCCCGGCCCGGTGATCTGCCGGGTCGCCTCCACCCCGTCCATCCGCGGCATCCGGATGTCCATGAGCACGACATCCGGCTGCAGGGCACGCACCTGGTCGAGGGCCTGCAGGCCGTCGCCGGCCTCACCGACGACCGCGATGTCCTGCTCGGCCTCCAGGATCATCCGGAAACCGGTACGCAGCAGCGGCTGGTCGTCGACCAGTAGGACGCGGATGGCCACGTGACACTCCTTCGCTAGTCCGGCCCCATTCTGCCCTGCCGCGCGGGCCCGGATCCGGGCGCCCTCACCGGCAGCGGATAGGGCGGGGGAGTGCCGCCGAACTCGGGGCAGTGCTCCCGGTGGTCGCACCAGCCGCACAGCTTGGTCGGCCGGGGCCGCCACTCACCGGTCTCGGTGGCCTGCCGGATCGCGTCCCACAGGGCGAGCAGTTTGCGCTCCACCCGTTCCAGGTCGGCGAGGACGGGGTCGTAGGTCAGCACGTCCCCACTGCCGAGGTAGACGAGCTGGAGCCGGCGCGGCACGACGTTCTTCAGCCGCCACACCACCAGGGCGTAGAACTTCATCTGGAACAGCGCGCCCTCGGCGTACTCCGGCCGCGGCGCCTTGCCCGTCTTGTAGTCGACGATCCGCACCTCACCGGTGGGGGCCACGTCGACCCGGTCGATGATCCCGCGCAGCCGCAGGCCCGACTCCAGCTCGGCCTCCACGAACAGCTCCCGCTCGGCGGGTTCGAGGCGCGCCGGGTCCTCGAGCGTGAACCAGCGCTCCACGAGCCGCTCGGCCTCACCGAGCCAGCGGGCCAGCCGCTCGCCCTCCGGGTCGTCGGCGAACAGCTCACCGATCTCCGGCCGGTTCTCCCGCAGCCGGTCCCACTGCCCCGGGATCAGCGACTTCGCCCGCGGCGCCGTCCGCTCCACCGCGGGCGCGTCGAACAGCCGCTCCAGCACGGCGTGGACCAGCGTCCCCCGGGTCGCCGCCTCGCTGGGCTTCTCCGGCAGCCGGTCGATCACCCGGAACCGGTACAGCAGCGGACACTGCATGAAGTCACTGGCTCGGGAGGGCGACAGCGAGGTGGGCGCCGCCGGCGGCCGCACGCCCGCGCCCCCTTCCGCCGTGCCGGTGCCCGTGGCCGCGCCCGGGACGGACGCCACGGTCACGACGACGGACGCCTCGGCCACCGGGAGGGACGCCTCCGCCACGGCGACCGGCGCCTCGCCCGGGGCCACGGCGACCACCGGCTCCGCCTCCGCGGCCACGGCGACCACCGGCTCCGCCTCCGCGGCCACGTCCGTCTCCGGCGGCAGGGCCCCCGCGTCCTCGATGCTGCTGTCCATGACCCCCGACCATACGGCCCGGCACTGACAGTCACCCAGTCCCGGCCCGCGTCGATCACGCTTCCGCGGGGCAAAGACAAGGGGTGCCGGGGCGGATCGCACCACCACGGCCGCATACCATCGACCCGAGAGCTTCCGCCCGGCAGGAGCGGAAGGCGCTTCGAACGAGGGGAAACCGTGGACGTGAGCGGCGCGAGCGGGCAGCCGCGGCCCGGCGACGACGAGCCGGCCCAGCACCCCGCAGGTCCTACGGCCCCGGTGACCGGACCCACCGACCACTCCGGCCCGGAGCCCCACGACGCCCCGGCGACCCCGGCC
>NZ_JAJSZC010000113.1:0-24994 GCF_036815105.1 Streptomyces sp. IBSBF 3136 | reverse complement strand
TTTGTTACGCCAAAAAAACCGGGGAATTTCGTTACCCCCCCCGCCCCCCCCCGGGGGGGGGGGGCCGGGGGGCCCCCCCCGCGGTTCGTCTGTGTGCGCCCCGCCCGGTCCGTGCGGCTCGGAGGGGTCAGGCCACGTTCACGCGCTGGCCGGGCGGGGCCGCCTCCAGCCACGCGAGGAAACCGGTCAGCGCGTCCTCGCTCATCGCGAGCTCGAGCCGCGTGCCCCGGTGGGTGCAGGCGAGGACCACCGCGTCGGAGAGCAGCGCCAGCTCCTCCTCGCCCTCGGGCAGCCGGCGGCCGGCCACCTCGATCGCCGCGCGCTCCAGGGTGCGGCGGGGGCGCAGCGCGTAGGAGAAGACGCGGTACCACTCGATGCGGTCGCCGTTGTAGCGGGCGACGCCGTAGCTCCAGCCCTTGCCGCCCGTGTCCGGCTTCTCGGCCACGTCCCAGCGCAGGGAGCAGTCGAAGGTGCCGCCGGACCGCTGGATCAGCCTGCGCCGCAGCCCGAACAGGAACAGCCCCACCACCACGAGCGCGATCACGATTCCGCACACAGTCAGAGCGAGGACCATCGGCACCGACCTCCTCGTCTCCCAGGTAGTGAAACCATGTTCGAACTAGCGTCGAACTAGGTAATGGAACGGAAAAGCCACCCACATTCGCCACAGCCGCGGTCGGCACCGGATTGCTCCGGGCCGACCGCGGCTGAGTGACATCATCACACGGCGCGGTGGATCAACGCGCCGCCGTCGCCGCCCGCAGGCGGACGTCGGCCCGGCGCTGGGCCTCCGCGTCGTCCTCCGCCTTCGCGCGCTCCAGCTCGCGCTCGGTGCGCTGGACATCGATCTCGTCCGACAGCTCGGCGACCTCCGCCAGCAGGGACAGCTTGTTGTCCGCGAACGAGATGAAACCGCCGTGCACCGCGGCGACGACCGTTCCACCTTCACTCGTACGGATGGTCACCGGGCCCGACTCCAGCACACCGAGCAGCGGCTGGTGACCGGGCATGACGCCGATGTCGCCGGACGTGGTGCGCGCGACGACCAGGGTGGCCTCTCCGGACCAGACCTGGCGGTCGGCGGCGACCAGCTCGACGTGCAGCTCAGCAGCCAAGGTTGGCTCCTCGGGTCACCACCCGGCGGGGGTGCCGGGTGTTGGGGTCAATTCTAGTAGGCGTGGCAGAGGGGGCGGGACGCGCCCGCCCCCTCACCGAGAGCGCGAGGCTCAGGAGACGCCCAGCTCCTTGGCGTTGGCCTTGAGGTCCTCGATGCCACCGCACATGAAGAACGCCTGCTCCGGGAAGTGGTCGTACTCGCCGTCGATGATCGCGTTGAAGGCCGCGATCGACTCGTCCAGCGGGACGTCCGACCCGTCGACGCCGGTGAACTGCTTGGCGACGTGGGTGTTCTGGGACAGGAAGCGCTCCACACGACGGGCCCGGTGGACGACGAGCTTGTCCTCTTCGCCCAGCTCGTCGATACCGAGGATCGCGATGATGTCCTGGAGGTCCTTGTACTTCTGCAGCACCGACTTCACCCGCATGGCCGCGTTGTAGTGCTCCGCGGAGATGTAGCGCGGGTCCAGGATGCGGGACGTGGAGTCCAGCGGGTCCACGGCCGGGTAGATGCCCTTCTCGGAGATCGGACGGGAGAGAACCGTCGTCGCGTCGAGGTGGGCGAAGGTGGTGGCCGGGGCCGGGTCGGTCAGGTCGTCCGCGGGGACGTAGATCGCCTGCATCGAGGTGATCGAGTGACCACGGGTCGAGGTGATGCGCTCCTGCAGGAGGCCCATCTCGTCGGCCAGGTTCGGCTGGTAACCCACCGCGGACGGCATGCGGCCGAGCAGCGTGGAGACCTCGGAACCGGCCTGCGTGAAGCGGAAGATGTTGTCGATGAAGAACAGCACGTCCTGCTTCTGGACGTCACGGAAGTACTCGGCCATGGTGAGGCCGGCCAGCGCGACGCGCAGACGAGTGCCCGGGGGCTCGTCCATCTGACCGAAGACCAGCGCGGTCTTGTCGATGACGCCCGAGTCCGACATCTCCTCGATGAGGTCGTTGCCCTCACGGGTGCGCTCACCGACACCGGCGAACACGGAGACACCGTCGTGGTTGTTGGCGACGCGGTAGATCATCTCCTGGATGAGCACCGTCTTGCCGACGCCGGCACCGCCGAACAGGCCGATCTTGCCACCCTTGACGTACGGGGTGAGCAGGTCGATGACCTTGACGCCGGTCTCGAACATCTCGGTCTTCGACTCGAGCTCGTCGAAGTTCGGCGCCTTGCGGTGGATCGGCCAGCGCTCGCCGTCGTACTGCTCGTCGACGTTCAGCACCTCACCGAGGGTGTTGAACACCTTGCCCTTGGTGAAGTCGCCGACCGGGACGGAGATGGCGGCGCCGGTGTCCGTCACCGGGGCCTGGCGGACCAGGCCGTCGGTGGGCTGCATCGAGATGGTGCGGACCAGGCCGTCACCCAGGTGCTGGGCGACCTCGAGGGTCAGCGTCTTCTTCTCGCCGGCGTTGGCCGGGTCGGCCACCTCGACGTGAAGGGCGTTGTACATGTCCGGCATCGCGTCGACGGGGAACTCCACGTCGACGACCGGGCCGATGACCCGGGCGACGCGGCCCGTAGCCGTCGCGATCTCAACAGTGGTGGTCATTATCGGTCACTCCCCGCGGTCGCGTCGGCCAGGGCACTCGCGCCACCGACGATCTCGCTGATTTCCTGGGTGATTTCGGCCTGGCGGGCCGCGTTGGCAAGACGGGAGAGCGTGTTGATCAGCTCGCCCGCGTTGTCGGTGGCCGACTTCATCGCGCGCCGCGTGGCGGCGTGCTTCGAAGCGGCCGACTGGAGCAGCGCGTTGTAGATCCGGCTCTCCACGTAGCGGGGCAGCAGGGCGTCGAGGACGTCCTCCGCCGAGGGCTCGAAATCGTAGAGCGGAAGGATCTCGCCCTGCGGCTTCGCCTCCTTCGCGACCTCGTCGAGGCGCAGCGGAAGCAGTCGGGCGTCGAGCGCCGTCTGCGTCATCATCGAGACGAACTCGGTGTAGACGATGTGGAGCTCGTCCACGCCACCCTCGTCCGTGTCCTTCTCGATGGCCTCGATCAGGGGCGCCGCGACCTTCTTGGCGTCCGCGTACGTGGGTTCGTCGGTGAAGCCCGTGAACATCTCCGCGATCTTGCGCTCACGGAAGTTGTAGTGGGCGACACCACGGCGGCCGACGATGTACGTGTCCACCTGCTTGCCCTCGCGCTCCAGGCGCTCGGTCAGCCGCTCCGCCGCCTTGATGGCGTTGGAGTTGAAGGCACCGGCCAGACCGCGGTCGCTCGTGAGGAGCAGGACCGCGGCACGGACCGGGTTCTCCGCCTCCGTGGTGAGCGGGTGCTTGGTGTTCGAACCCGTACCGACCGCCGTGACCGCGCGGGTCAGTTCCTGCGCGTACGGCGTGGAGGCCGCCACCTTGCGCTGCGCCTTGACGACACGCGAGGCGGCGATCATCTCCATCGCCTTGGTGATCTTCTTGGTCGCGCTGACGGATCGGATGCGACGCTTGTAGACCCGGAGCTGGGCTCCCATGAGTCAGGTCCCTTCCTTACGTCACTTGGAGGCAGCGGCAGGAGTGTCCTCGCCGAGCAGCTTGCCGTCCGAGGTCTCGAACTGCTTCTTGAACTCCGCCACCGCGTCGTCGATCGCCTGGATCGTGTCGTCCGACATCTTGGCGCCCTCGCGGATGGAGGTGAGCAGGCCGGCCTCCTTGCGGTGCAGGTAGTCCAGCAGCTCGCGCTCGAAGCGGCGGATGTCGGCGACCGGCACGTCGTCCATGCGGCCGTTGGTGCCGGCCCAGACGGAGACGACCTGGTCCTCGGTGGACATCGGCTGGTACTGGTCCTGCTTCAGCAGCTCGACCATGCGCTGACCGCGCTCCAGCTGCTGCTTCGAGGCCGCGTCCAGGTCGGAACCGAAGGCGGCGAACGCCTCCAGCTCACGGAACTGGGCGAGGTCGACACGCAGACGGCCGGAGACCTGGCGCATCGCCTTGTGCTGCGCGGAACCACCGACTCGGGAGACGGAGATACCGACGTTCAGCGCGGGGCGCTGACCGGCGTTGAACAGGTCCGACTCCAGGAAGCACTGGCCGTCGGTGATGGAGATGACGTTGGTCGGGATGAACGCCGAGACGTCGTTGGCCTTGGTCTCGACGATCGGCAGACCGGTCATCGAACCGGCACCCATGTCGTCGGAGAGCTTGGCGCAACGCTCCAGCAGGCGGGAGTGCAGGTAGAAGACGTCACCCGGGTAGGCCTCGCGGCCCGGCGGGCGGCGCAGCAGCAGCGACACGGCGCGGTAGGCGTCGGCCTGCTTCGACAGGTCGTCGAAGATGATGAGGACGTGCTTGCCCTCGTACATCCACTGCTGACCGATGGCCGAACCGGTGTACGGCGCCAGGTACTTGAAGCCGGCCGGGTCGGACGCCGGGGCGGCGACGATGGTCGTGTACTCCAGGGCGCCGTTCTCCTCCAGCGCGCGGCGCACGCCGGCGATGGTGGAGCCCTTCTGGCCGATGGCGACGTAGATGCAGCGGACCTGCTTCTTCGGGTCGCCGGTGCGCCAGTTGTCGCGCTGGTTGATGATCGTGTCGACGGCCAGGGCGGTCTTGCCGGTCTGCCGGTCACCGATGATCAGCTGACGCTGACCACGGCCGATCGGGGTCATCGCGTCGACGGCCTTGTAGCCGGTCTCCATCGGCTCGTGCACCGACTTGCGCTGCATGACCGTGGGGGCCTGCAGCTCCAGCGCACGGCGGCCGGACGTCTCGATCTCGCCGAGGCCGTCGATCGGGTTGCCGAGCGGGTCGACGACGCGGCCGAGGTAGCCCTCGCCGACCGCGACGGAGAGGACCTCGCCGGTACGGGTGACCGGCTGACCCTCCTCGATGCCGCTGAACTCACCGAGGACGACGGCGCCGATCTCGCGCTCTTCCAGGTTCAGCGCGAGACCGAGGGAGCCGTCCTCGAACTTCAGCAGCTCGTTCGCCATGGCCGAGGGCAGGCCCTCGATCTTGGCGATACCGTCGCCGGCGACGGTGACCGTACCGACCTCCTCGCGCGAGGCCGCGTCCGGCTTGTACGACTGGACGAAATTCTCCAGCGCGTCCCGGATCTCCTCCGGCCGGATCGTGAGCTCCGCCATCTGGGTTCCCTGCTCTCCTTGTTGGGCCCGAAGTTTCACTTTGGGGGGATGGGGACTCCCCCCTGAACGAGGTGAATCCTCTGCACGGCCCAACCAGGGCCGTAAGCACGTTCTTTTGTGTTGCTGCTAGCTCGCCATGCGGCGGGCGGCGTCATCCAGTCGGTCCGCGACGGAGCCGTTGATGACCTCGTCACCGACCTGCACCCGGAGCCCGCCGATGACGTCGGGGTCCACGTCCAGGTTGAGGTGCATCCGGCGGCCGTAGAGCTTCGCCAGGGCATCGCCCAGACGGCGCTTCTGCGGGTCGCTCAGCGGCACCGCGGAGGTGACGATCGCCACCAGGCGGTCCCGACGCTCGGCGGCGAGCTTGGACAGGGACTCCAGTCCCGCTTCCAGGCTACGTCCACGCGGCGCGGTGACGAGGCGGACCACCAGGCGCTCGGTGACGGGCTTGGCCCGGCCGCCGAGGAGCCGGTGCAGCAGCTCGACCTTGGCCGAGGCGCTCGCGGCGCGGTCGGTCAGCGCGGCCCGCAGCCCGGTGTTGGAGGAGACGATCCGGCCGAACCGGAACAGCTCGTCCTCGACGTCGTCGAGCGTGGCGGTCTTCTCCGCGGCGGTGAGGTCGGCGATGTTCGCCAGCTCCTCCAGCGCGTCCACCAGGTCGCGGGGCTGCGACCAGCGGGAGCGGGCCAGACCGGACACCAGGTCGGCGGCGGCGCCGCTCACCTGGCCACCGATCAGTCGCTGCACCAGCTGGGCCTTGGCCTCTCCGGGCTGCGCCGGGTCGGTGAGGACCCGGCGCAGGCCGGCCTCGCGGTCGAGCAGCGCGGTGACGGCCGCCAGCTCGTCGGCGAGCGTGCTCGCGTCGACGGACGTGGAGTCCGTCAGCGCGTCGAGACGCTCGCGCGCGGCTGCCAGGGCCTCGCGGCTCGCTCCGTTCATCGCGTGGCCTCGGCCTTCTCCTCGAGGTCGTCGAGGAAGCGGTCGATCACACGGCTCTGGCGGGCGTGGTCCTCGAGGGACTCACCGACGAGCTTGCCGGCCAGGTCGGTGGCGAGCTTGCCGACGTCCTGGCGGAGCGCGCCCGCGGCGGCCTTGCGGTCGGCCTCGATCTGGGCGTGACCGGCGGCGACGATCTCCTCGCGCTGCCGCTGGCCCTCGGCCCGCATCTCGGCGATGAGCGTGGCACCCTGCTCCCGCGCCTCCTGGCGCAGACGCGCGGCCTCGTGCCGGGCCTCGGCGAGCTGAGCCTTGTACTGCTCAAGGACGCTCTGGGCCTCGACCTTCATGGCGTCGGCCTCTTCGATGCCGCCTTCGATCGCCGCGCGACGCTCCTCCAGAACCTTGTTGATGTTCGGAAGCAGCTTCTTCCAGAAGAAGAAGAACACGATGGCGAAGGCGATGGTGCCGACGAGCATCTCAGGACCGGCCGGGATGAGCGGGTTCTGCTCCTTCTCAGCCGCCAGCTGTGCCAGGTTGGCGATCACATCAGTGCCTTTCGTCGATGCGTGTCGGTATGGAGGTCTTACTTCACACCGAACACGAACGGCATGACGATGCCGATGAGGGCGAGCGCCTCACAGAAGGCGAAGCCCAGGATCTGGTTGGCACGGATCAGGCCGGCGGCCTCGGGCTGGCGGGCGAGGGCCTGGGTGCCGTTGCCGAAGATGATGCCGACGCCGATGCCGGGGCCGATGGCCGAGAGGCCGTAACCGACGGAACCGATGGAACCGGTGACAGCGGCAAGGGTCTCAGTGGCAGCCATGCTGATTCTTCCTTCTCTTTACGGACCGGTGGGGGTTGACCACCGGACGACCGGGGGGTGTGTTGAGGCTCAGTGGTGCTCGGCGAGAGCGCCCTGAATGTACGAGCAGGCCAGCAGTACGAAGACGTACGCCTGGACGGCCTGCACGAAAAGTTCGAAGCAGATCATGGCCATGGTCATCACGAAGGAGACACCGGCGGCCGGGATCATCCAGCTGTTCAGCAGGTACCAGGAGGCGACGGTGAACATCACCAGCATCAGGTGACCGGCGAACATGTTGGCGAAGAGTCGCACCGCGTGCGTGAACGGGCGGACGAACAGGTTCGAGAAGAACTCGATGAGCATGACCAGCGGCAGCACCGCACCGAGCGACTTGTCGTAGCCGGTGATGTTCTTGAAGAACCCGACGAAACCCTGGCGCTTGAAGGTCAGTCCGATCCAGAGCACCCAGACGAGCAGCGCCAGCACGAGCGGGAAGGCGAAGACCGAGGCGACCGGGAACTGGGCCAGCGGGATCACGGACCAGATGTTCATGATCCAGATGAAGAAGAAGAGGGAGACCATGAGTGGCACCCACTTCTCGCCCTCGCGCTTGCCGAGCGTCTCGTAGACGATGCCGCGGCGCACGAAGTCGTAGCCGGCCTCGCCGACCATCTGGAGCTTGCCGGGAATGACCTTCGCCTTGCCGAAGGCCGCCCAGAAGAACGCGACGACGAGCACGGAGGTGACGAGCGCGAGCAGCATCACCTTGTTGAACTCGAAGCCGCCGACCGTGGCCATCGGCTTGAACAGGAACGAGTGCAGGCCCGGAGCCGGGAAGCCACACCCGTTGTCGGACATGATCCGACAACTCCAGTCAAAGGCGAGCTGGGTCTGGTCAGCACTCACCACGGGCTCCTTCGGCGTGACGCATAGGTACGGCAACCTCGTTGTGTCGGCGCGGCGCACGGCCGCGGATCGGCACCGGACTGGTGTTACGGATGGGAGGGCGGCTGGGGGGCATCGAGCCTCGCGATTGAGCAGGCGTCAGCTCAGATGCCCGCGCCCGCGATGCCGCAGTTGGCACCGGACGATAGCAGGAGATCTCACAGGCCTTTATCCCGCCCCTACCCCTCACGACGACGGCCCGGTCTTCTCGTGCTTCTCACTCTTCTCGTGGTCCGGGTCGACGTAGAAGATCTTGGCCTTCATGTGGGCGCGCGCCTGCGCGGCCATCCACACGACGGTCGTGACGACCAGCGACAAGGCGAACGCCTTGGGGTTGAAGAGTGAGGTGCCCTTGAAGACGGCGACGAAGATGAAGAGCAGCAGCAGCTGTGCCATGTAGAGCATCAGCCCCATGGCCTGGAAGAGCTGCGGGAGCGTTTTAGCCGTCCGCTGCAGCACGTACAGGCCGATCCCCATGAACAGGATGGCGATCACCGCGCCGACGGCCGCTCCGAGCGCACCCTTGCCCCCCGCGACCACGGCGCTCACGGCGACGGCGATCACGCCGGCGGCCGCTGAGGGCACAGCGATCTGCAGAAGATTCCGGGCGTCATTGGACGGCATGGCGGCAACTCCGCTTTCACAGGGGGGCAGGTGTCGTCATGGACGAGCGTAGTCCCGGGCCGAGTAGTCGAGACCTCTCACCAAGGGACCGTCGCACTACGGTCCTTCGGTTCTATCCCGGGTTCTCGTGAACCGTATCACAAACTATTTGATGAGGTCTTTACCTGCTGGGTGTGCTTACTGTCACACATGAGAGTGACAGTGCGCGTCTGTGCAAAAACAGTGCCCACTTGTCTGGTATTGGGGGACTTTGCTCCCCCACGAGTTGGCAATGCTCTAGTCAGATTCTTACCTTGCCGCCTTGCCCGTACGCGAACGGGGACCGATGGCCGTGGCCCCGTTGACCCCGGTCGTACCGGCCGTGACGGTGGCCCGCTCCGCGCCGGCCGGGGCGCCCTCCGGCGCGATGCGCTCCTGCGCCGGGGCCTCCCGCGAGGCCGGCTCGGCGGCCTCCACGAGCGCCTCCGTGGCCTGCCGGCGCCGGCGGTAGCGCGGCGGCACGAACCGTTCCGCCCACCTCGGCGTGCGCGGGGTGAAGCGCGGGAGCAGCAGCAGGACCAGGCCGATCGCGCTCAGGAAGACCACGCCCAGCACGATCCACATCGAGGCGGAGTTCACCGAGTAGGCGAGGGCGCCGAAACCGATCAGGGCCGACCAGAAGTACATGATCAGCACGGCCCGGCTGTGCGAGTGGCCGATCTCCAGCAGCCGGTGGTGCAGGTGGCCGCGGTCCGCGGCGAACGGCGACTGGCCGCGCCAGGTGCGCCGCACGATCGCCAGCACCAGGTCGGCCGCCGGCACGGCGATGATGGTCAGCGGCAGCAGCAGCGGGATGTAGACGGGCACCGTCTGGTGCACGGCCGCCTTCTCCGAACCCGTGAACAGGGCGAGCGCGTCCGGGTCCACCTGGCCGGTGATGGAGATCGCGCCCGCCGCCAGCACCAGCCCGATCAGCATCGAGCCGGAGTCGCCCATGAAGATCCGCGCCGGGTGCATGTTGTGCGGCAGGAAGCCCAGGCACATGCCCATCAGGATCGCCGCGAAGAGCGTCGCCGGGGCCGCGGCCTCGATGCCGTACGAGTACCAGATCCTGTACGAGTACAGGAAGAACGCCGCCGCGGCGATGCACACCATGCCCGCCGCCAGGCCGTCCAGACCGTCCACGAAGTTCACCGCGTTGATCGTGATGACGACCAGCGCCACCGTCAGCAGGGTGCCCTGCCACTGGGTCAGCGCCACGTTGCCGACACCCGGGATGGGCAGCCACAGGATCGTCAGACCCTGCATGACCATCACGCCCGCGGCGATCATCTGGCCACCCAGCTTGATCAGCGCGTCGATCTCGAACTTGTCGTCCAGGACGCCGATCAGCCAGATCAGGGCCGCCCCGGAGAGCAGCGCGCGCGGCTCGTTGGACTTGGCGAAGACCTCGTTGAGGTTGGTGAGGTGGTCCGCGACCAGCAGGCCCGCGCACAGCCCGAAGAACATCGCGATACCGCCGAGGCGCGGAGTGGGCTCCCGGTGCACGTCACGTGCCCGGATCTCCGGCATGGCTCCGGCCACGATCGCGAATTTCCGTACCGGCCCTGTCAGCAGATACGTCACCGCGGCCGTGATGCAGAGCGTCAGCAGGTATTCACGCACGGGCTTCCCCACAGGTCTCGCTGGCCATCACAGCCCCACACCCTAGCGACGGACGCATATGGATGAGGACTTCCGGGTACGGACGATGGTTGCACGGGTGGCTGTGCACGACGGACGCACCGCCAGGCGCACCGGGGTGTACGGCCGGGGCGTACGCCTGTGCGCCTACCCTCGCTCAGCCGGGATACGGCGGAAATCTACCGGTCAGCTCGCGGACCTCGGCCCGCGCCCCGGCCGGTTCGCTGTCACCGCGCAGCACGGCCGCCATCAGCGCGGCGATCCGGACCATCTCCGGCTCCCCCATCCCCTGGGTGGTCACCGCGGCCGTACCCAGGCGCAGCCCGCGGCCGTCGCCGTGCGGCAGTGCGCAGCAGTCCAGGACGATGCCGGCGGCCGCGAGCCGGCCGCGGGCGGTGCGCCCGTCGACGCCGAGCGGTGCCGGGTCGGTGGTGATCAGGTGGGTGTCCGTGCCGCCGGTGGTGATAGTGAAGCCCTCGGCGGCCAGATGGCCGGCGAGCACCCGGGCGTTGGCGACCACCTGGTGCGCGTAGGCGGCGAAGGCCGGTGTCGCCGCCTCGCCGAACGCGACGGCCTTCGCGGCGATGGTGTGCATCTGCGCGCCGCCCTGGGTGAACGGGAACACCGCACGGTCGACCCGCTCGGCCAGCTCGGCGCCACACAGGATCATCCCGCCGCGCGGACCGCGCAGCACCTTGTGGGTGGTGGCGCACACGATGTCGGCGTACGGCACCGGGCTGGGCGCCGCTCCCCCGGCGACCAGTCCGATCGGGTGCGCGGCGTCGGCGATGAGGTAGGCGCCCACCTCGTCGGCGACCTCGCGGAAGAAGGCGTGGTCGAGGTGGCGCGGGTAGGCGATCGAACCGCACACGATGGCCTTGGGCCGGTGGTTGCGGGCCAGGTGGCGCACCTGGTCGTGGTCGACGAGACCGGTCTCGGCGTCGACGCCGTACCCGACGAAGTCGAACCAGCGGCCGGAGAAGTTCGCCGGCGAGCCGTGGGTGAGATGGCCGCCGTGCGGCAGCCCGAGGGCGAGGACGGTGTCCCCGGGGCGCAGCAGGGCGGCGTAAGCGGCCAGGACGGCCGAGGAGCCCGAGTGGGACTGGACGTTGGCGTGTTCGGCGCCGAAGAGCGCCTTGGCCCGCTCCACGGCGAGGCGTTCGGCGACGTCGACCAGCTCACAGCCGCCGTGGTGCCGAGCGCCGGGGTAACCCTCGGCGTACTTGTTGGCGAGCGGGGAGCCCAGCGCGGCGAGCACGGCCGGGGACGTGAAGTTCTCGGCGGCGATCAGCTGGAGCGTCGTCGACTGCCGTTCCCGCTCCGCCCGCAGGATCTCGGCCAGCTCGGGGTCCTGCCGCCGCAGGACGTCCGTCTCGAGGAGGGGTGTGACCGACATGACGGGCTCCGGGCGGTCGACGGTGACGTGAGTCCAATGTAGGCCCGGGGTCGGCGGGACGCGCGGCCGTTTCGCCCGTTACGGGTGGGTTCCGGTGCGGCCGTACGGCGGCGCCGGTACGGCCTCACATCCGGGCCGGCACGCCCGTCAGCGCGGTGACGACCGGATCCAGCGCGTCCCGTATCTCGTCGCCGATGGAGCGGAAGAACGGCAGGGGCGCGCCGTAGGGGTCGTACACCTCGTCCGCCTCGGCGGTCGGGGCCAGCAGCCAGCCGCGCAGGGCCGCGGCCGCGCGGACCAGGGCGCGGGCACGGTGCACCACACCGTCCTCGAGGGGCGGCAGCGTGGCCGGGTCTATGGCGCGCACCAGCCGGGTGAACTCCTTGAGGGTGAAGGTGCGCAGGCCCGCCGAGTGGCCCATGGAGATGACCTGGGCGCGGTGGTCCCGGGTGGCCGTCAGCACGAGGTCGGCCATGATGACGTGCTCGTCCAGCAGTTCCCGGCCGACGAAGCCGCCGGCGTCCGCCCCGAACTCGGCCAGCACGGTCTCCGCGTTGGTCTCCATCGGCGCGCCCTCGTGGCCCCAGGTGCCCGCGCTCTCCACGATCAGGCCGCCGCCGAGCACGCCGAGCCGCTCCGC
The DNA here is from genome assembly GCF_036815105.1 of Streptomyces sp. IBSBF 3136. Classification (NCBI taxonomy): domain Bacteria; kingdom Bacillati; phylum Actinomycetota; class Actinomycetes; order Kitasatosporales; family Streptomycetaceae; genus Streptomyces; species Streptomyces sp. IBSBF 3136. The sequence goes on along the minus strand of NZ_JAJSZC010000113.1, from coordinate 12,786 downwards.
CACGAAATGTCGGGTCAGCCGCTCGGTGATGGGCGAGCGGCACACGTTGCCGGTACTGACGTGGAGGATGCGGAAGCTGTCCCGCGGGAGCCCCACGAACGTCGTGGTGATCTCCGCGGCACGTTCCCCGTTGCCTATGCCACGCCCCGCCTCAGGGGCCGTCAATTCGCCACCTCGAGATCGGGTACCACCTTGCGCAGCTCGTCCGGGGAGAGCGCGCCCTCGCGCAGCAGCACCGGGACACGGCCGGAGACGTCCACGATGGACGACGGCACGTTGCCGGGGGTGGGGCCGCCGTCGAGGTAGACGGAGACGGAGTCGGCGAGCATCTCCTGCGCCGCGTCACAGGTCTCCGGCGCGGGGTGGCCGGTGAGGTTCGCGGACGACACGGCCATCGGGCCGACCTCGTTGAGCAGCTCGATGGCGACGGGGTGCAGCGGCATGCGCACGGCGACCGTGCCGCGGGTGTCCCCGAGGTCCCACTGCAGGGACGGCTGGTGCCGGGCGACCAGCGTCAGGGCGCCCGGCCAGAACGCGTCGACGAGTTCCCAGGCCAGCTCGGAGAAGTCGGTCACCAGGCCGTGCAGCGTGTTCGGGGAGCCGATGAGGACGGGGGTGGGCATGTTGCGGCCCCGGCCCTTGGCGGCGAGCAGGTCGGCGACCGCCTCGGAGGAGAACGCGTCGGCGCCGATGCCGTACACGGTGTCGGTGGGCAGCACCACCAGCTCGCCCCGGCGGACGGCGGACGCGGCCTCGCGCAGACCCGTCACGCGGTCGGTCGCGTCGTTGGTGTCGTATCGCCGTGCCATGTCTAGCTGGCCTCCTCGTACACGTACTGCAGGCTGGAAGGGGTGGGGACGGTCACGGCAGCGCCTTGCGCGCGGTCGCGAACCGGGGGCGGTTGTTGAGGTCCGGGTGGTCGGCCGCGTCGGCCCAGCCCCGCTCCTCGGTGAAGATCCACGGCACCTGGCCACCCTGGGTGTCGGCGTGCTCGATGACGACGACGCCGCCGGGGCGCAGCAACCGGTGCGCGGTGCGCTCGATGCCGCGGATGAGGTCGAGGCCGTCCTCGCCGGAGAACAGCGCGAGTTCCGGGTCGTAGTCGCGGGCCTCGGGGGCGACGTACTCCCACTCCGTGAGCGGGATGTAGGGCGGGTTGGAGACGACCAGGTCGACCTGTCCGTCGAGGTCCGGGAAGGCGCTCAGGGCGTCACCCTGGCGCAGGTCGACCCGGGACCCGGCCATGTTCTTGCGGGTCCACACCAGGGCGTCCTCGGACAGCTCCACGGCGTGCACACGCGAGCGCGGCACCTCCTGGGCGAGGGCGAGCGCGATGGCTCCCGAGCCGGTGCACAGATCGACGATGCACGGCTCGACGACGTCCATGGCGCGCACCGCGTCTATCGCCCAGCCGACCACCGACTCGGTCTCCGGCCGGGGCACGAAGACGCCCGGGCCCACCTGGAGTTCCAGGTAGCGGAAGTAGGCCCGCCCGGTGATGTGCTGCAGCGGCTCGCGCTGCTCGCGCCGGGCGATGACCTCCCAGTACCGGGCGTCGAAGTCGGAGTCCTTCACCAGGTGCAGCTGGCCCCGCTTCACGCCGTGCACGAACGCGGCGAGCTCCTCCGCGTCGGTGCGCGGCGAGGGCACGCCGGCGTCGGCCAGCCGCTGGGTGGCCTGGGCCACCTCGGCGAGCAGCAGACTGCGGGTGTTCGGGGTGCGTCCCCCGGGTGATGGCTGCACGCAAGTCCTCCGTGGTAACTCGTACGTGCCGGTTACGCGGCCGCCAGCTTCGCCGCCGAGTCGGCGTCGACACACGCCTGGATCACGGCGTCGAGCTCGCCGTCCAGGACCTGGTCCAGGTTGTACGCCTTGAAGCCGACGCGATGGTCCGAGATGCGGTTCTCCGGGAAGTTGTACGTGCGGATCTTCTCGGAGCGGTCGACGGTGCGGACCTGGCTGCGGCGGGCGTCGGCCGCCTCCCGCTCGGCCTCCTCCTGCGCGATGGCCAGCAGCCTGGAGCGCAGGATGCGCAGCGCCTGCTCCTTGTTCTGGAGCTGGCTCTTCTCGTTCTGGCAGGAGGCGACGACGCCGGTCGGCAGGTGCGTGATGCGCACCGCGGAGTCGGTGGTGTTGACGGACTGGCCGCCCGGGCCCGAGGACCGGTAGACGTCGATGCGCAGGTCGTTGGGGTTGATCTCGACGTCGACCTCCTCCGCCTCGGGCGTGACGAGCACACCGGCGGCGGAGGTGTGGATGCGGCCCTGCGACTCGGTGGCGGGCACGCGCTGCACGCGGTGCACCCCGCCCTCGTACTTCAGCCGGGCCCACACGCCCTGTCCGGGTTCGAGCTGGCCGCGGGCCTTGACCGCCACCTGGACGTCCTTGTAGCCGCCCAGCTCGGACTCGGTGGCGTCGATGATCTCGGTCTTCCAGCCGACGCGCTCGGCGTAGCGCAGGTACATGCGCAGCAGGTCACCGGCGAACAGCGCGGACTCGTCGCCGCCGGCGCCGGCCTTGATCTCCAGGATGACGTCCTTGTCGTCACTCGGGTCGCGCGGGACGAGCAGCAGGCGGAGCTTCTCGGTGAGCTCCTCGCGCTGCTTCTCCATCTCCTTGACCTCGGCCGTGAAGTCGGGGTCGTCGGCGGCGAGTTCGCGGCCGGTCTCGATGTCGTCGCCGGTCTGCTTCCAGGAGCGGTACGTGGCGACGATCGGGGTCAGCTCGGCGTAGCGCTTGTTCAGCTTGCGCGCGTTCGCCTGGTCGGCGTGGACCGACGGATCGGCGAGCTTCTTCTCCAGGTCGGCGTGCTCGGCGACGAGTTCCTCGACGGCCTCGAACATCTTTCGGCTCCTGTACTGCGGGTGAACGGCTGGCGGCGACCAAAAACGCCGGTCCCGGGCACACCCCCGCTGGGGGCGCGACCGTGGACCGGCGAATTGGGGCTCGCTACTTCTTGGAGCCGGCGGCAGCCTTGCCGAAGCGGGCCTCGAAGCGGGCCACACGGCCACCGGTGTCGAGGATCTTCTGCTTGCCCGTGTAGAACGGGTGGCACTCGGAGCAGACCTCGGCGCGGATGGTGCCGCTGGAGATCGTGCTACGGGTGGTGAACGACGCGCCACAGGTGCAGCTGACCTGCGTCTCGACGTACTCGGGGTGGATGTCGCGCTTCAAGGGGTTCTCCTAGTTTCGGGAGGGCGCCGGGTCGCATTCGCGGGATGCGGAGGCGTGAACCGGAGCCGACGTACCAGTCTGCCAGGACTGGGGCCATCCACCCAAACCGGGGGTGCGCTTGTTCTATTCCTGAGGGGTTCCCGCGCCCTGCCGGACTCCGCGCGTTCCCGCGTGTCCCGCGCGTCCTCAGGGGCTGACCACACCCTTGGCCTCGCCGGTGGCGGTGCCCTGGGTGGCGGCCCGCGGGATCCGCCGGTCGTCCTTCAGCGCGTCCCAGACCAGCTGGGCCTTGGCCTTCTGCATGAGGACCCGGTTGGGGTCCGCCGGGTCGTAGCTGACCGGCATGGTGACCATGGTCATGCGGGAGGCGCGGATGCCCTTGAGGCCGTCGGCGAAGTCGACCAGGGCGTTGACCGAGCCGAGGTCGGAGTCGGTGGTGACGGTCTTGGTCGCGGTGTCGGCGAGGTCGTACAGCTTCTTGGGGCTGGTGAGGACGCCGACCTCCCTGACCTGGGTGAGCAGGGCCTTGACGAAGGCCTGCTGGAGCTGGATGCGGCCGAGGTCGGAGCCGTCGCCGACGCCGTGCCGGGTGCGGACCAGGCCGAGGGCCTGCCGGCCGTCCAGGGTGTGGGTGCCGGCCTTGAGGTCCAGGTGGCTCTGCGGGTCGGCGATGGCCCGGGTCGTGGTGACGGGGACCCCGCCGAGGTCGTCGATGAGCTTCTGGAAGCCGGCGAAGTCGACCTCCAGGTAGTGGTCCATGCGCAGGCCGGTCAGCGACTCGACCGTCTTCACGGCGCAGGCGGCGCCGCCGGTGGAGTAGGCGGAGTTGAACATGACGCCGGGCGCGGCCGGGTGGCTGCCGCCCCTGGTGTCGGTGCAGGCGGGCCGGTCGATGAGGGTGTCCCGGGGGACGGAGACCACGGAGGCCCTGTGGTGCCCCTTGTGGACGTGGACGATCATCGCCGTGTCGGAGCGGGCGCTGCCGTCGTCGGTGCCCCCGCCCAGCGCCCTGTTCGTGCCGGACCTGGTGTCCGAGCCGAGGACCAGGATGTTCTCGGAGCCGTTGCCGGCCTTGCCCGGCCGGTCGGCGCCGAGGGCCTGGTCGATGTCGACGCTCCTGATGTTGCCGTTGAGCTTGAAGTAGACGTATCCGGCTCCGACGCCGCCCAGCGCGACCACGCCCGCGGCCGTCCAGGCCGTGGCGCGCAGGGCCTTGCGGCCCTTGCCGCGCGCCCTGCGGCGGCCGCCCCTGCCTGTTGTGCGGGGGCCGGTCACCACCGGTTCGGGTATGCCGGGCTCCGGCGTGCTCTCGGCGGACACGTCACTCCTAGGTCTCGTCGGTCGGTTACCCCCTGCTTTCAGGGTCAGGCGCGGTCGTCACCGCTCCATCGTCGCCCCGTCGGGCAGGACGGAGAAACTCGGGACAGCGTTGCATGACGCAGCGTGCCCACCGCGTCCCGCGCCGAGCACGCTGCGTGATCGTCCCGGGCCGCGCGAACCGTGCTCACCTGGGGATTCGACGCCGGATGCCGTACGCCTGGAAACCGGTACCGATCGGCACTCCTGTGGCAAAGGTCTCGCCCAGGACGGCGGTCCCACCGAAAGGGCCGCCCCCCGTCACCGGGTGACGGGGGGCGGCCCTGGGTGCTCACCGGGTCGTTGCCGACCCTGGACGCGCGGCGACTAGTCGCCGTTGCCCGGCGTCGGCGTCGTCTTCTGGATCTGCATCAGGAACTCGCCGTTCGACTTGGTCTGCTTCATCTTGTCGAGGAGCAGCTCGATGGCCTGCTGCTGGTCGAGCGCGTGCAGCACACGGCGCAGCTTCCAGACGACGGCCAGTTCCTCGTTGCCGAGCAGGATCTCTTCCTTGCGGGTGCCGGACGCGTCGACGTCCACCGCCGGGAAGATGCGCTTGTCGGCGAGCTTCCGGTCGAGCTTGAGCTCCATGTTGCCGGTGCCCTTGAACTCCTCGAAGATCACCTCGTCCATGCGGGAGCCGGTGTCGACGAGAGCCGTGGCCAGGATGGTCAGCGAACCGCCGTCCTCGATGTTGCGCGCCGCACCGAAGAACCGCTTCGGCGGGTAGAGCGCGGTCGAGTCGACACCACCGGACAGGATGCGGCCGGAGGCCGGGGCGGCGAGGTTGTACGCACGGCCCAGACGCGTGATCGAGTCGAGCAGGACGACGACGTCGTGACCCAGCTCCACCAGACGCTTGGCGCGCTCGATGGCGAGCTCGGCGACCGTGGTGTGGTCCTCGGCCGGACGGTCGAAGGTCGAGGAGATGACCTCGCCCTTGACCGACCGCTGCATGTCGGTGACCTCTTCCGGACGCTCGTCGACGAGGACGACCATCAGGTGGCACTCGGGGTTGTTGTGCGTGATCGCGTTGGCGATCGCCTGCATGATCATGGTCTTGCCGGTCTTCGGCGGGGCCACGATCAGACCGCGCTGCCCCTTACCGATCGGCGACACCAGGTCGATGATGCGGGTGGTGAGCACGCCCGGGTCCGTCTCCAGGCGGAGGCGGTCCTGCGGGTAGAGCGGGGTCAGCTTGTTGAACTCCGGGCGGCCACGGCCGTGTTCGGGCGCCATGCCGTTGACGGAGTCGAGGCGGACCAGCGCGTTGAACTTCTCGCGGCGCTCGCCCTCCTTCGGCTGACGGACCGCACCGGTGATGTGGTCGCCCTTGCGCAGGCCGTTCTTGCGGACCTGGGCGAGGGAGACGTACACGTCGTTCGGGCCCGGCAGGTAGCCGGAGGTCCGGATGAAGGCGTAGTTGTCGAGGATGTCCAGGATGCCCGCGACGGGGATCAGGACGTCGTCCTCGGTCACCTGCGGCTCGGCGATGTCGTCACGGCCACGGCGGCCACGGCGGTCGCGGTAGCGGCCGCGACGGCCACGGCGGCCGCCCTCGAAGTCGTCGTCGTCCTGCTGCTGCTGGCGGTCCTGCCTGCCGCCGCCCTGCTGCTGGCCCTGCTGACGCTGGCCGCCCTGCTGGTCGTCGCCCTTGCCGCGGCGGTCACGGTCGCCACGCTCGCGGTCGCCGCGCTCGCGGTCGCCGCGCTCGCGGTCACCGCGGTCCCGGCCGCGCTCACGGCGGTCACGGCGGCCACGGCCCTCGCCGTCACCGGCGTCGCCCTTGGCGTCGCCCTGCTGCGCGGGCGTCTCGGCCTTGGTCTCGTTCCTCGCCTCGGCGGCGACGGTCTCGGCGCTGCCGGCGGCCGGGCTGCCCGCCTCGGCGGTGGCGCGGCGGCGACGGCGCTCGGTCGGCGCGTCGTCGGAGGCCGGCTGGCCGGGGATCTCGATCTGCTGCTGGGCCACGGCCTTCTCGGCGGGCGCCTCGGCAGCCTTGTCGGCCTTCTTCTCGGCGGCGTCCTCACCCGTGCGGGCCTTCGAGGTGGCCCGCCGCTTGGGCTTGGTCTCGGTGGCGGCCTCGGCCTTGGCGGCGGCTCCCCCGGCGGGGGCACCCCCGCCCGCGGCCTGGGCCTCCTTGATGACCTCGATCAGCTGGCTCTTGCGCATACGCGCGGTGCCCCTGATACCGAGGCCCGAGGCGACCTGCTGCAGCTCGGCCAGCACCATGCCCTCGAGGCCGGTACCACGGCGCCGCCGGGAGCCGGCACCGGTGGCAGGCGCGGAGGCGTCCGTGGCGGGCGCGGCAGCGGTCTCCTCGACACGTGCGCCCATCAGATCGGTGGTGTCGCTCACGAAGGGTCCTTCCCTGGAGCGGACGTCGGCCTGTCTGGCTCGGCGACCGGTTGTGCTGTCCGGCTACGGTCCTGTCTCTGTGAACCGTGCCGGGGCGGTGGTCCGCCTAAGCGGCGGAAGAGAATTTGCTGGTGATGGCGCTTCCGCGAGCCGTGGCACCCTGTGTCACGTGGCGTGGTAGCACCGATTCCGGAGCTCCCCCAGAGGGCTCAGTGCCCGCGTGCGACGTACTGCCCAGGTACGGCGCACGGAACACGGAGTGGTGTGGGAGGCTCCCGGAAGAATGTCTGTCCCGGACGGGGACACGAAGCACCTCGCCATGGTGGGGTCGGGTGCAGACTTGAGATTAACACTACCGGATCCAACAAACATTCCCCCTCTCCAAATCCGGCAACCGCGTGTCAGGTCGCAAGCGGCAGCACGCTCGCTCCCTGGGCGTCCAGGCTCAGCCGGTTGGCGGCCCAGTCGGTGCCGGCCAGGGCCTCCACCTTGTCGGCGCTGCCCACGTCGGCGAGGGCCATGACGGTGGGCCCGGCGCCCGAGATGACGGCCGGGATCCCGTCGGCCCGCAGCCGCTCCACCAGTGCGGCGCTCTCCGGCATCGCCGGGGCGCGGTACTCCTGGTGGAGGCGGTCCTCGGTGGCGGGCAGCAGCAGCTCGGGGCGCCGGGTGAGGGCCTCGACGAGCAGGGCGGCACGGCCCGCGTTGGTGGCGGCGTCGACGTGCGGCACGGTGCGCGGCAGCAGGCCGCGCGCGGTCTCGGTCAGGACCGGCTTCCCGGGCACGAAAACCACCGGAACGATGGAATCGTTCGGCTCCATCCTGATCGCACGCGCGGCGCCGGCCTCCATCCAGGACAGCGTGAACCCGCCGAGCAGGCAGGCCGCCACGTTGTCCGGGTGACCCTCGATCTCCGTGGCCAGTTCCAGCAGCGCGGCGTCGTCGAGCCGGGCCTCGCCGCCTATGGTCACGGCGCGGGCGGCGACGATGCCGGCGCAGATGGCGGCGGAGGAGGAGCCCAGGCCACGGCCGTGCGGGATGCGGTTGGCGCAGACGATCTCCAGGCCGCGGGGCTGCCCGCCCAGCAGGTCGAAGGCGGTGCGCAGGGAACGCACGAGGAGGTGGCTCTCGTCGCGTGGGAGGGTCTCGCCGCCCTCGCCCGCGATGTCGATGTGCAGCCCGGAGTCGGCCACCCGGACGACCACGTCGTCGTAGAGCCCCAGCGCGAGGCCCAGGGCGTCGAAGCCCGGACCGAGGTTGGCGCTGGTGGCGGGGACGCGCACCCGGACGGCGGCGGCGCGGAAGGCGGGACCGGCCATCGCTCGAAGACTCTCCTTGAGCTGCGTGACTGTCGAGGACATCCGATGGAGTCGAATGCCGCTCGACCGATTCGATGGACATTCGATGGCGTACGAAGAACCGCCGGGCCGCGGAGACGGCGCGGCCCGTGCCCACACGCGGGGGCATATGCGGTAGGCGGGTTCAGTACAGCCTATCGAAGGAAGGTTCCGTGGCGACATAGGGCGCACAGGAGGCGCACGATGCGTGTCGTAAGCCCCCCGTGCACCCTGCCACGGACCTGTTCCGACCTGGGCGACCACGGTCGGGCCGGGCCGTCGGACCGACCGTCGGGCCGGACCGTCAGGCCGACCGTCGGGCCGGACCGTCAGGCCAGGCCGAGACGCTCGGCCGCGGTGGCCGCGTCGACCGGGACGGTGACCGGCTGCGGAGCGCCGGCGACGGCCCAGTCGGGGTCCTTCAGACCGTTGCCGGTGACGGTGCACACGATGCGCTGGCCCGGGTCGACCTTGCCCTGCTCGGCGGCCTTCAGCAGACCGGCGACCGAGGCGGCGGAGGCGGGCTCCACGAAGACACCCTCCTGCGCGGCCAACAGCCGGTAGGCGCGCAGGATCTCACGGTCCGTCACCTCGTCGATGGCACCGCCGGACTCGTCCCGCGCGGCCAGCGCGTACTGCCACGACGCCGGGTTGCCGATGCGGATCGCGGTGGCGATCGTCGAGGGGTCCTTGACGATCTCGCCGCGCACGATCGGGGCGCTGCCGGAGGCCTGGAATCCCCACATGCGCGGGGTCCGGGTGGAGTTGCCGTCGGCGGCGTACTCCTTGTAGCCCTTCCAGTAAGCCGTGATGTTGCCCGCGTTGCCGACCGGCAGGACATGGATGTCGGGGGCGTCCCCGAGCATGTCCACGATCTCGAAGGCGGCCGTCTTCTGGCCCTCGATGCGCACCGGGTTCACCGAATTGACCAGCGCCACCGGGTAGTTCTCGCTGAGCGAGCGGGCGAGCGTGAGGCAGTCGTCGAAGTTGCCGTCGACCTGGAGGATCTTCGCGCCGTGCACGAGGGCCTGGCCCATCTTGCCGAGCGCGATCTTGCCCTGCGGCACGAGCACGGCCGAGACCATGCCCGCGCGGACGGCGTAGGCGGCGGCGGAGGCGGACGTGTTGCCGGTGGAGGCGCAGATGACCGCCTTCGCCCCCTCCTCCTTGGCCTTGGAGATCGCCATGGTCATGCCCCGGTCCTTGAAGGAGCCGGTGGGGTTGGCCCCTTCCACCTTGAGGTGGACCTCACAGCCCGTGCGCTCGGAGAGCACCTGCGCGGGCACGAGGGGCGTGCCGCCCTCGCGGAGCGTCACGACCGGCGTGGTGTCGGATACCGGCAGCCGGTCCCGGTACTCCTCGATGATTCCGCGCCACTGGTGGGTCATTGCTCGTTACTCTCCTTCAACCCGCATGATGCTGGCGACACCCCGCACGGTGTCGAGCTTGCGCAGCGCCTCGACGGTCCCGCTGAGGGAGGCGTCGGACGCGCGGTGGGTGACGACGACGAGGGATGCCTCGCCGTCCTTGCCCTGCTGCCGGACCGTGTCGATCGACACCCCGTGCTCCGCGAACACGGTCGCCACCTGCGCCAGGACGCCGGGTTTGTCCGCGACGTCGAGGCTGATGTGGTAGCGGGTGACGACCTCGCCCATGGACGAGACGGTCAGGGCGGCGTACGCCGACTCACCGGGCCCCGTTGCGCCGTTGAGTCGGTTGCGGCAGACGGCGACCAGGTCGCCGAGCACGGCGGAGGCGGTCGGTGAACCGCCGGCGCCGGGGCCGTAGAACATGAGCTGCCCGGCCGCGTCGGACTCCACGAAGACGGCGTTGTACGCGCCGCGCACGGAGGCGAGCGGGTGGCTCAGCGGAATCATGGCGGGATGCACGCGCGCGGTCACCGAACCGCCGTCCGCCGCCCGCTCGCAGATGGCGAGCAGCTTGATCGTGCAGCCCATCTCCTTCGCCGAGCGGAAGTCGGCGGCGGTGACCTCGGCCATGCCCTCACGGTAGACGTCGTCGAAGCGCACCCGGGTGTGGAAGGCGATGCCGGCCAGGATGGCGGCCTTCGCGGCCGCGTCGAAGCCCTCGACGTCGGCGGTCGGGTCGGCCTCCGCGTAGCCGAGCGCGGTGGCCTCGTCCAGGGCCTCCTGGTACCCGGCCCCCGTGGAGTCCATCTTGTCGAGGATGAAGTTGGTCGTGCCGTTGACGATCCCCAGCACCCGGTTGACCTTGTCGCCGGCGAGGGACTCGCGCAGCGGCCGGATCAGCGGGATGGCGCCGGCGACGGCGGCCTCGTAGTAGAGGTCCCTGCCGTGCTCCTCGGCGACGGCGTGCAGCGCGGCCCCGTCCTGGGCGAGCAGGGCCTTGTTCGCGGAGACCACGGACGCGCCGTGCTCGAAGGCGGTCGTGATGAGACCGCGGGCGGGCTCGATCCCCCCGATGACCTCGACCACGACGTCGATGTCGCCGCGTTTGACGAGGGCGGTGGCGTCGGTGGTGACGAGGGCGGGGTCGATGCCCTCGCGCACCTTGCTCGGGCGCCGCACGGCGACCCCGGCGAGCTCGACCGGGGCGCCGATCCTGGCGGCGAGGTCGTCGGCGTGCGTCGTCATGATGCGCGCCACCTCTGAGCCGACCACTCCACAGCCCAGCAGCGCCACCTTCAGCGGACGCGTACGCATCATCCGACCTCGTTTCCTCTTACCGTCTAGGTTGACCCAGTCTCACTCACCGGACGGGAGTTTCTACCCTTCGTCCGGATCGTGAGACATCTATTTCATTTTCCCGGAACAGCCGGACCGCAGATCTTCCGGCCGGCTCCCCCGGGCCTTTCACCCGCCCGGCGGCGCCTCATCCGACGTCGAGACGCAGCAGGTCGTCCTCGGTCTCGCGCCGGACCACGACCCGCGCCTCGCCGTCCTTCACGGCGACCACCGGCGGCCGCAGCACGTGGTTGTAGTTGCTGGCCATGGACCGGCAGTACGCGCCGGTGGCCGGTACGGCGATGAGGTCACCCGGTGCCAGGTCGGCGGGCAGGAACGCGTCCTTGACCACGATGTCCCCGCTCTCGCAGTGCTTGCCGACCACCCGGGCCCGCATCGGCTCGGCGTCACTGGTGCGCGAGACGAGGGAGACGCTGTACTCGGCGTCGTACAGCGCCGTGCGGATGTTGTCGGACATCCCGCCGTCGACGGAGACGTACGTTCGCAGCCCCTCCAGCGGCTTGACGGTGCCGACCTCGTACAGCGTGAACGCCGTCGGCCCGACGATGGCCCGCCCCGGCTCGACGGAGATGCGCGGGGTCCGCAGCCGGGCGGACTCGCACTCGCGCGTGACGATCTCGGAGAGCGCCTTGGCGATCTCGTGCGGCTCACGCGGGTCGTCGTCGCTGGTGTAGGCGATCCCGAGGCCGCCGCCGAGGTCGATCTCGGGCAGCTCCACCCCGTGCTCGTCGCGGATGTCCCGCAGCAGGCCGACGACCCGGTGGGCGGCGACCTCGAAGCCGGACATGTCGAAGATCTGCGACCCGATATGGCTGTGGATCCCGATCAGCTCGAGCCCGTCGAGCTGCAGCGCCCGCCGCACGGCCTCGGCGGCCTGGCCGCCCGCGAGCGGGATGCCGAACTTCTGGTCCTCGTGCGCGGTGGCGATGAACTCGTGCGTGTGCGCCTCGACGCCGACGGTGATCCGGATCTGCACCTTCTGGCGCCTGCCGAGGGACTGCGCGATGTGCGCGACCCGCACGATCTCCTGGAAGGAGTCGAGCACGATCCGCCCGACGCCCGCCTCGACGGCCCGGGTGATCTCCTCGACCGACTTGTTGTTGCCGTGGAAGGCGATCCGCTCGGCGGGCATGCCGGCGGAGAGCGCGGTGGCCAGTTCCCCGCCCGAGCAGACGTCCAGGTTCAGCCCCTCCTCCTTCAGCCAGCGCACGACGGCCCGGGACAGGAACGCCTTGCCGGCGTAGAAGACGTCGGCGTCGGCCCCGAACGCGGTCCGCCAGGCCCGCGCCCGGGCTCGGAAGTCGGTCTCGTCGAGGATGTAGGCGGGGGTGCCGAACTCCTCGGCGAGCCGGGTCGCGGGAATCCCGCCGACGGTCAGCACACCGTCGTCGTTCCGGCTGACGGTCTGCGCCCACACCTTGGGGTCGAGGGCGTTGAGATCGGCGGGCGGGGCGGAGTAGTGCCCCTCGGGCAGGACGTCGGCGTAGCGGGGCCCGGCGGGATGGGCGGAACGGCTCATGACGTGACTCTCAGACTCTCTGTCTCTCTCCGGGACCCATCGGCTCAGGGGCCCTCAGAGGTGTTCGGGTGCGTCGATGCCGAGCAGGGACAGGCCACCGGCCAGCACCGTCCCGGCAGCTTCGGCGAGGGCCAGCCGGGCACGGTGGGCGGCCGAGGGTTTCTCCTCGCCGCTCGGAAGCACGGTGTAAAGGAACGGCAGCACGGCATCGGCGAGGGTGACGAGATGCCGGGCGAGCCGGTCGGGGGCACGGTGGGTCGCCGCCGCGGCGAGGATGCGGGGGTGAGCGGCCAGGGCGGTCAGGAGGGGGGCGTGCTGG
>NZ_JAJSZC010000112.1:0-25038 GCF_036815105.1 Streptomyces sp. IBSBF 3136 | reverse complement strand
GCCCTCGCCCGCCCCTACGGGCCGACCGTCAGGATCGTGCCCGCGCCCACGGTCCTGCCGCCCTCGCGGACGGCGAAGCCGAGGCCGGGCTCCAGCGGGACCTCGCGGCCCAGCTCGACGGTCATCTCGACCGTCTGGCCGGGCCGGGCGACCGCCGCTCCGGTGAGTTCGATGTCGCCGACCACGTCCGCGGTGCGGATGTAGAACTGCGGCCGGTAGCCGGAGGCGACGGGCGTCGTACGGCCGCCCTCCTTCCCGGACAGCAGGTAGACCCGGGCCGAGAACCGCCGGCCGGGCACGACGCTGCCCGGCGCCGCGACGACGTGCCCGCGCCGGACCGCGTCCCGGGGCACACCGCGCAGCAGCACCGCCACGTTGTCCCCGGCCTGCGCCTCCGCCATCGGCTTGCCGAAGGTCTCCAGGCCGGTGACCACGCTCTCCACGCCGGCGCCGAGCACCGAGACCCGCTCCCCCACGCGGAGCGTCCCGCGCTCGACGGCGCCCGTGACGACCGTGCCGCGGCCGGTGATGGTGAGCACGTTCTCCACCGGCAGCAGGAAGGGCGCGTCCAGGTACCGCTCGGGCATGGGCACATAAGTGTCCACCGCGTCGAGCAGCGCCTCGATCGACGCCGTCCAGCGCGGGTCGTCCTCCAGGGCCCGGAGCCCGGAGACCCGTACGACGGGCACGGCGTCCCCCGGGTAGCCCTGCGCGGTGAGCAGGTCGCGGACCTCGAGCTCGACCAGGTCGGCCAGCTCCGCGTCCTCACCGTCGTCGACGGCGTCGGCCTTGTTGAGGGCGACGACGATGTGGTCGACGCCCACCTGCCGGGCGAGCAGCACGTGTTCGGCGGTCTGCGGCATGATCCCGTCGAGCGCGGAGACGACGAGGATCGCCCCGTCGAGCTGCGCGGCGCCGGTGACCATGTTCTTGACGTAGTCGGCGTGCCCGGGCATGTCGACGTGGGCGTAGTGCCGGGTGTCGGTCTCGTACTCGACGTGCGCGATGTTGATGGTGATGCCGCGGGCGGCCTCCTCCGGCGCCCGGTCGATGCGGTCGAACGGCACGAAGGTGCCGGTGCCGCGCCCGGCCAGGACCTTGGTGATGGCGGCGGTCAGGGTGGTCTTGCCGTGGTCGACGTGACCCATGGTGCCGATGTTCAGGTGCGGCTTGGTGCGTACGTAGGCCGTTTTGGACATGGCTGTACCTCGGAGCCTCTCCGGTCGTACGGGAATGCGGGACCCCGGGAACCGGCCGACCCTCCCCCTGCGGGGTCCGCCGGACGTTCCGGAGAGGGTCAGCTTCGGGCGCCGTCGACAGCGGCCGCGAGGATCGGGACGGCAGCCTTCGGCGCATCCGCGACGGCGGATGCTGCGAGGAGGAAGGCGTACCGGAACATGGCGACGATCATCGCCGACGGCCCGCCCGGCGTCGAATGGTTTTACGGGGGGCCGTGCCGCCCGTCAGGGGCCGATGTTCTTCAGCGCCTCGCGGACCGTCAGCGGAGCGAACCTGCCCCGCTCGCGGGCCAGGAAGCCCCGCACGGCTCCGGGGTCGGTCTTGGCGTACTCCCGCAGGGCCCAGCCGATGGCCTTGCGGACGAAGAAGTCCTGGTGCCCGGACTGGAGCAGGCAGTAGGCGAACAGCCGCTCGGTGTCGGTGTGTTCCTTGTGGCGCAGCTGGTGCAGGAGGGCCGTGCGGACGGCCCAGAGGTCGTCGTCGGTGATCCAGACGTCCATCTCGGCCGCGAGCGCCGGATCGGCCGCGACCAGGGCGCCCACGACGTGCGCGGCGAGCAGGTCGACGGTGTCCCACCAGGGGACGGCGGTGACCAGGTGCCGGGCGACGGGCAGGAAGGCGGAGGAGCAGCGGGCCGCGTACCGGCGCAGGTAGTCCACGGCGAAGTACTGGTACTCACGCTCGGGCAGCCGCCAGCAGCGCAGGGCGATCGCGGCGCAGTCGTCCTCGCCGGGGCGTGGCGTGCCGGCCAGGACGGCGCGGGACAGGGCCCGGCGGTCCGGGGTGGGGATGCCGAGGAACGGGGCCACGTCCTTCATGTACGCCCGCATCGCGCCGGCCCGCTCCGGATCGGCCGCCGCGGAGTAGGTGGCGGTCAGCCGCTCCAGCACGGTGTCGGCGAGGCCGCTGCGCGGGGCGTGCGGCGGGGCCGCGCCGATGACGCTCATGGCATGAACCATACGTTCGGCACGGGCTCCCCAGGCCGGAATGGATCGAACTGGCATTTGAGATCAAGGCCCAGCGGGCCCCTCCGGGACCCCCGCGCGGGCTCCCCCGACGCGGGTTGCGCCCCCTCCCGTACGGGCGTTACCTGGAAGTACGGCGGTGAAGCGAGCGCATGGGGCCACGGCACGGTCCGAGGGCCCTCGCCCTGCCGTGCGCCCTCCGGCAGCGGCAGCGGCCCCCTCGCCGCCGTCGTCAAGCGCTCGACGCGGAGGTGACAGAAGGTGAAAGCCGTCGTCTACGAGGAACCCTTCAGTGTGACGGTGAAGGATGTCCAGGATCCCCAGATCCAGCATCCGAACGATGTGCTGGTACGGGTCACGTCGACCGCGATCTGCGGCTCGGACCTGCACATGTACGAGGGCCGCACCGCGGCCGAGTCGGGCATCGTCTTCGGACACGAGAACCTCGGCATCATCGAGGAGATCGGCAGCGGTGTGACCTCCCTGGCCGTGGGTGACCGCGTCGTGATGCCCTTCAACGTCGCGTGCGGATTCTGCAAGAACTGCCTCGCCGGCAAGACCGGCTTCTGCCTGACGGTGAACCCTGGCTTCGCCGGTGGCGCCTACGGCTATGTGGCGATGGGCCCGTACAAGGGCGGCCAGGCGGAGCTGCTGCGGGTGCCGTTCGCCGACTTCAACTGCCTGAAGTTGCCGCCGGGCGACGAGTTCGAGACCGACTTCGTGCTGCTCGCCGACATCTTCCCGACCGGCTACCACGGCTGCGAACTCGCCCAGGTGTCCCCCGGCGAGAGCGTGGCCGTCTACGGCGCCGGGCCGGTGGGGCTGATGGCCGCCTACTCCGCGCTGCTGCGCGGCGCGGCGAAGGTCTTCTCCGTCGACCGCGTGCCCGAGCGGCTGGCGAAGGCCGAGGAGATCGGGGCCATCCCGATCGACTTCACCCAGGGCGACCCGGCGGAGCAGATCAGGGAACAGACGGGAGGAGAGGGGACCGACAAGGGCGTGGACGCCGTCGGCTACCAGGCCCAGGCGCACGACGCCAGCCACGAGGAACCCGCCATCGTCCTCAACGCGCTGGTCATGACCGTGCGTCCCACCGGCATGCTGGGCGTGCCGGGGCTGTACGTGCCCTCCGACCCGGGCGGTCCCGACGAGCACGCCAAGCACGGCCAGCTGCTGGTCTCCATCGGCAAGATGTTCGAGAAGGGCCAGCAGATGGGCACCGGTCAGTGCAACGTCAAGCGGTACAACCGCCAGTTGCGCGACCTGATCATCGCCGGGCGGGCCAAGCCCAGCTTCGTGGTCTCCCACGAGCTGCCGCTGGACCAGGCGCCCCAGGCGTACGAGAAGTTCGACAAGCGGATCGAGGGCTACACCAAGGTCGTCCTGCACCCGGGTCACGCGCTCGCCGCGTGAGGCCGGGCCGAGGAGACCGCCCGAGGAACACATCGGCCGAACCGGTCGGCCACAGGCCGCCCCGCCACCCCGGTGGCGGGGCGGCCGTGCGTCACACCTCACGGCGATCACACGCCTTCGTCGGTTACTGTCGCCGGATGCTCGATGCCAACCGCTCTGGCACCGCCACGGTCTCTCCCCTTCCCGCCGCCACGGAGCCGGCCGTCCCCACGGCCGCACCCGTCCCGCCCGCCCACCGCCCGGGGTTCGCCGCCCGCTGCACGCGCGCGGCACTGTCGCCGTACGCCCGGCTGTCGCTGCTGATCGCGCTGCTCGCGGCCGCCGCGGGCTGCGTGCTGGCGTTCGAGCCGCAGCGGCTGCTGACGCACGGCTGGCCGCCGCAGCTCGGCGGGGCCGCGGCCGCGGTCGTGTTCGCGGCGGCTTACGGGCTGTGCACGGTGGCGTTCGTGCCGCGCCCGCTGCTGAACCTCGCGGCCGGTGCGCTGTTCGGGTCCCAGTGGGGGCTGGGCACGGCGCTGACCGGCACGGTGCTCGGGGCCGGGGTGGCCTTCGGGCTCGGCCGGGTGCTGGGTCAGGACGCGCTGCGCCCGCTGCTGCGGGGCCGCTGGCTGAAGGCGGCCGACGGGCAGCTGAGCCGGCACGGGTTCCGCTCCATGCTGGCGGCGCGGCTGTTCCCCGGGGTGCCGTTCTGGGCGGCCAACTACTGCGCCTCAGTCTCCCGGATGGGCTGGCTGACGTTCCTGCTGGCCACGGCGCTGGGCTCGATCCCCAACACGGCCGCCTACGCGGTGGCCGGCGCCCGCGCCTCGGCGCCGACCTCGCCCGCCTTCCTGATCGCGATGGCCGCCATAGCCGTACCCGCGCTGGTCGGCTCGGTGGTGGCCTGGCGCAAGCGCCACCACCTGCGGGCCCGCTGAGCCGTCAGACGCCCTCCAGGATCATCGCGTTGGCGAGGCCGCCCGCCTCGCACATGGTCTGCAGGGCGTAGCGGGCGCCGCGCTCGCGCATCGCGTGGACCAGGGTGGTGGTCAGCCGGGTGCCGCTGGCGCCGAGCGGGTGGCCGAGGGCGATGGCGCCGCCGTGCACGTTGACCCTGGCGAGATCGGCGCCGGTCTCCTGCTGCCAGGCGAGGACCACGCTGGCGAAGGCCTCGTTGACCTCGAAGAGGTCGATGTCGTCCAGGGAGAGACCGGCCCGGCGCAGCACCTTCTCGGTGGCCGGCACGACACCGGTGAGCATGAGCAGCGGGTCGGAGCCGGTGACGGCGAAGCTGTGCAATCGGGCGAGCGGGCGCAGGCCGAGCCGGGCCGCCGTCTCGCCGGAGGTGATCAGCACGGCGGAGGCGCCGTCGTTGACGGGGCTCGCGTTGCCGGCGGTGACGTTCCACTCGATCTGCGGGAAGCGCTCGGCGTAGCCGGGGTCGTGGTAGGCGGGCCGGAGGCCGGCCAGGATCTCCGGGGTGCTGC
Source organism: Streptomyces sp. IBSBF 3136 (assembly GCF_036815105.1). Lineage (NCBI taxonomy): Bacteria > Bacillati > Actinomycetota > Actinomycetes > Kitasatosporales > Streptomycetaceae > Streptomyces > Streptomyces sp. IBSBF 3136. The sequence goes on along the minus strand of NZ_JAJSZC010000112.1, from coordinate 19,955 downwards.
CGGGCCGTACGCATTCGTCCCGGGTGACGCCGTCCAGCGGCGCGACCTCGGCGTCGAGCAGGCCGGCCTCCCACGCGGCGGCGGCCTTGCGGTGCGAGGTGACCGCGAACTCGTCCATCCGCGCGCGCGTGAGCGACCACTTGGCGGCGATCAGTTCGGCGCTGATGCCCTGCGGGACCAGGCCCTCCGGGTAGCGCTCGGCGACGCCCGGGCCGAACGGGTCCTTGCCCTCGGGCACGTTGGACCACATCGGCACCCGGCTCATCGACTCCACGCCGCACGCGACGACCAGGTCGTACGCGCCCGAGATGACGCCCTGGGCGGCGAAGTGCACGGCCTGCTGGGAGGAGCCGCACTGGCGGTCGACGGTGGTCGCCGGGACCGTCTCCGGGAATCCGGCCGCGAGGAGGGCGTAGCGGGTGGTGTTCATGGCCTGCTCGCCGACCTGGTCGACGGTTCCGCCGATGACGTCGTCGATCAGCGCCGGGTCGACGCCGGAGCGCTCGACCAGGGCGCGCAGCGTGTGGGCGAGGAGCTGCACGGGGTGGACGTGGGCGAGGGAGCCGTTCGGCCTGCCCTTGCCGATGGGGGTGCGTACGGCTTCGACGATGACTGCGTCGCGCATGGTGCGGGCCTCCTTGGCCGCCGAAAGAACCGCTCCGGTCGGCACGATTACCAGTGAGTAGGAAATCTGGACTCACCATAGCCCTGCCAGTTGGAAAATCAAACCCTCACATACACTGGGCCACATGGCCGCCCCGAAGGACCCGCGCCCCTGCTCCATCGCCGACGCCCTCGCCCTGGTCGGCGAGAAGTACTCCCTGCTCGTCCTGCGGGAGGTCTGCCTCGGCAACGGCCGCTTCGACCAGCTGGTACGCAACATCGGCGCCCCGCGCGACGTCCTGGCCACCCGGCTGCGCCGGCTCGTCGACGCGGGCATCCTCACCAAGCGCGTCTACAGCGAGCGCCCGCAGCGCTTCGAGTACCGCCCCACCCAGGCGGGCCTGGAGCTGGAACCGGTGCTGATGACCCTCAAGGAGTGGGGCGACCGCCACCTGCGTCTGGGCATCGACCTGCCCATGGTCGTCGAGCACGTCTGCGGCAACGAACTGGTCCCGCAGGTCACCTGCACCGCCTGCGGAGCGCCGGTGCGCCACGAGGATCTGACGGCCCATCCGCAGGCGCCGGGCTGGACGGTGGCGGGACCCACGGCGGCCTGAGTTCCGCGCCGGCACGGCGCGTCCGGCGGACCGGCGGGAGGCGTCCGGGTCCACCCAACCCCTGTGTGCGTGCCGTCCGTAGCGCCCGCTACGCTGCACTGGTCATTTGATCATTCCTTTACCTCTCCGCGCTTGGACGCCATCCCTTCATGTCTTGGTTCGAATCACTCGTCCTCGGGCTCGTCCAGGGGCTGACCGAGTTCCTGCCCGTCTCCTCCAGCGCGCACCTGCGGCTCACGGCGGCGTTCTCGGGGTGGGAGGACCCCGGCGCCGCCTTCACCGCGATCACCCAGATCGGAACCGAGGCCGCGGTCCTCATCTACTTCCGCAAGGACATCGGGCGGATCGTCTCGGCCTGGGTCCGGTCGCTGTTCGACAGGGCGATGCGGCAGAACCACGACGCGCGGACGGGCTGGCTGGTGATCGTCGGCTCGATCCCGATCGGCGTGCTGGGCGTGACGCTCAAGGACCAGATCGAGGGGCCGTTCCGCGATCTGAGGGTCACGGCGACGATGCTCGTGGTCGTCGGCGTGGTCATCGGCATCGCCGACCGCCTCGCCGCGCGCGACGAGAACGGCGGTCGGCACCGCGCACCCAAGCAGCGCAAGACGCTGGAGAACCTGGGTGTCAGGGACGGCCTGGTCTTCGGGCTCTGCCAGGCGTGCGCCCTCGTCCCCGGCGTCTCCCGCTCCGGCGCGACGATCAGCGGCGGCCTGTTCATGGGCTACCGGCGTGAGGCGGCGGCCCGTTACTCCTTCCTGCTGGCCGTCCCGGCCGTCCTCGCGTCCGGCGTCTTCGAGGTGAAGGACTCGGTGGGCGGCGGGGACGTGGCGTGGGGCCCGACCCTGTTCGCCACGGGGATCGCCTTCGCGTCGGGTTACGCGGTGATCGCCTGGTTCATGAAGTGGATCTCCCACAAGAGCTTCATGCCGTTCGTCTGGTACCGCGTCGCCCTCGGCATCATCATCATCGCGCTGGTGACGGCGGGCGTCCTCAGCCCGCACGCGGCCGAGTCGGCGAGCTGACGCAGCCCCGGCGACCCGAACTCCCCTCCCACCTCCTTTCGGACATCCGCCGGCCAGCAACCCTGCAGGGCATATGCCTGCTGGGCTGGCGCGACTCCCGCCGGGCCCCCGTCATGACGGTGACCGACCCCATACGTTCTCCGTAGCCACGCGGTAGCGCTGTGTCAGTGCTTGCCCCTAGGCTTGTCCACATGTCCCCCGATTCCCTCCACCCTGGTTCCGTGCGGTCCGCCGCCGACGTGAACGAGCAGATCCGGGCGCTGTGGCTGCGTGCGGGCGGCACCCTGTCGGCCCAGGAACGCGCGGAGTACGAGCTGTTGGTGGTCGAGTGGGCCGAGGCGATCCGCGCGGCGGTCATCGAGGCGGCCTGACTCCACGGACCCACCGACACCAGGCGGCCCGACTCCACGGACCCACCGACACCTCGCCCGGCAGGATCTCCTGCCGGGCGGATTTATGACATGGCCATCACTGGATAAAGTTGACGGGTCAAAACTGGTTGTGGGGACAACCGGCGCGCCTCGGGGAGGGCATCCAACGCATGAGTCGTCGTTCTAATGGCTTGGTCGGCGTCTGGGCTGAGATGCAGAGGCAGCAGCAGCGCCAGGTGGAGGCCGACGCCAGGCGACGCAGACAGGAAGCGCAGCAGGCACGTGCCTACGAACGGCGAGCCGCCCAGAGCCATCGTGAGTACATGCAGGCGGAGGCACTGCGGCGCACGGAGGAACTGGACGCGCAGGTGGCGTCATTGCAGGGTCTCCTCGCCTCGGGCTGCCGGGCTCCCGCTTTCCGGGCTTCCTCCCTCATGCGTCCCGAAGAGGTCCAGCCCTTCGCCCCGGGACCCCTCGCGCAGCCCGTGCCCATGCCGAACGCCGAGCATTACCAGGCGCAGGGCGGATGGACCGCCGGTCGCCGGGGACAGGCGCAGGCCGAGGCGCGGGCGCGCTTCGAGCACGACTGGTACGCGGCCCAGGAGGCGGAGGCGCGGCGGCAGCAGCAGCTGGCGTCGTACCACCGTGAGTACCAGCAGTGGGCGGACGCCCAGCTGGCCGAGGTGCGGCGGCACAACGCCTCCGTCGGCGAGCTGACCGAGGGCGTGCGGCGCCGCGATCCCGACGCCGTGGTCGAGTACTTCACCGCCGCCCTGTACGCGTCGACCGCGTGGCCGGAGGGTTTCCCGCGCCAGGTGGCGGCGGCCTACGACGCGGCGGCCGGCGAGCTGGTGCTGGACTGGGAGCTGCCCGCCTTCGACGTCGTCCCCGAGGCCAAGTCCGTCCGCTACATGTACGGGGTGGACCAGCACAAGGAGACGGCGCGGCCGGTGACCCAGCGCCGGGCCCTGTACCGGGAGGTCCTCGCCCAGTGCCTGCTGCTCGTCCTGCACGAGCTGTTCGCCGCCGACGAACCCGGCGCCCTGGAGTCGGTGACCCTGAACGGGTTCGTGGACGGACACGACCCCACGACGGGCCGCCCCGACCACATCGTCCTGGCGACCGTCATGGCTCCGCGCGCCACGTTCCGCGGCCTGCACCTGGCACAGGTGGACGCCTGCAGCTGCCTGTCCGACGCACTGCACGGGCAGCTCTCGGCCCGGCCCGACCAGCTGACACCGGTGCGGCCGAACCGCAGGCCCGAGCAGGTCGGCAACCGCGTCGTCGCGCACGGCGGCGACGAGGAGCCCGACCTGTACGAGATGGATCCGATCGCCTTCGAGAACCTCGTCGCCGAGCTCTTCAGGGCCATGGGGATGCAGGCCGTCACCACCCAGCGCTCGAACGACGGCGGGGTGGACGTCGACGCGCTCGATCCCGCACCGATCCGGGGCGGCAAGATCGTCGTCCAGGTGAAGCGCTACCGCAACACCGTGCCGCCCACCGCCGTGCGTGACCTGTTCGGGACCGTGCAGGACGCCGGCGCCAACAAGGGCGTCCTCGTGACGACGTCACGCTTCGGCCCCGGCTCGCACACGTTCGCCAACGGCAAGCCGCTGGAACTGATCTCGGGTCCGGAACTCGTCGACCTGCTGCACCGCCACGGGCTCCGTGGCCGCCTCGGAGAGGGCGCCCGCCGCGCCGGAGCCCGGACCCCGACGCACGTCGCTCCCGTGCCGCACCCCCGGCTGCCCGACGACTACAACGTCCTCGGCATGTCATGGACGGGGAGTGTCGCCCTGGACGTGTGCGCCCTCGTCTGCCGGGGGAACCAGGTGCTCAGCGACGAGCACTTCGTCTTCTACAACAACCCGCGGACACCGGACGGCAGCGTGCGCGCCCTGTCCGCCCAGGCCCCCGACAAGGCCGCGATCTGCGTCTCCTTCGACGCGCTCCCGGACGAGGCCGACCGCTTCGTCCTCGTGGCGGCCATCGACCCCGAGGTCGATCCGGACGCCGACCTGGCCGGCTTCACGGACGCGCGCATCCGGCTCCTCGACCCCGGGATGACCGAACTCGGCACCCTCGCGGTCTCCGACGGCCGGCCCCAGGAGACCGCCCTGGTGCTCGGCTCCTTCCGCCGCCGGCCGAGCGGCGACTGGGACTTCGTCCTCGGCGGCAAGGGCTACCCGGGCGGCCTGGAGGAACTCGTCACCGACTACGGCATCGAGGTGGAGTAGGCCGCCGGCGCCCGGACCGGACGCCGGCGGGGACCCGATCGGCGTCCGACACGCCGCTTGACGAGCGGGACCGGCCGCGCGCGCACCACCCCATGTCCGTCGGCCCTCTTGGCACCTCGGCCCCGGTGGCCAACACTGTGCCGATGACGCAGCGCATGGAGCTCGGCACCGTGATGGACCGGCTGGCCGTGGACGAGTTGGTAACCGACTACGCGGTGGCCGTGGACGACGGTGACTGGGGGGCCTACCGAGGACTGTTCACGGCGGACGGGCGGGCCGACTACCGGTCCGCCGGTGGCATCGAGGGAGCGGCCGGCCAGGTCGCCGGATGGCTCGCGGAGAGCCTGGAGCTGTTCTCGATGCGGCAGCACCTGATCGTCAACCGGCGGGTGCGGTTCGGGATTCTGGAGCACGACACGGGGGACACGGCCCGGGTGCGTGCCGACTACCTCAACCCGATGCGGTTCGCCGGCGACGGCGGCTCCGGCGCGCCCGACCTGGTGTGCGGCGGCCGGTACGAGTTCGCGCTGCTGCGCACCGCGGAGGGCTGGCGCCTGCGGCAGGTCGTGGTGGAGGAGAAGTGGCGCCGAATGCCGGAGCGCAGCCCGGCGGCCGTGCCCGAGTGAGCCCCCCGGCCGCTCCCGGCGCCGTCTGTCGGAGATCGCTCCCGGCGCGCACACTGAAGACAGCGCTGGGTAGGGAGACCTCCATGAGGACGATCGACCGCTGGCTCACCTCCCCCTGGCGGCGCTCGTGCGCCGTCGCCGTCGCGGGCGCCCTGCCCGTGCTCGCGTTCCCCGCGCCGTCGCTGTGGTGGTTCGCGTACGTGGCGCTGGTGCCCTGGATCCTGCTGGCACGCTCGGCGCCGACCGGGCGGCGGGCGGCGTACGACGGCTGGTGCGGCGGCTTCGGGTACATGATCGCCGTGCACCACTGGCTGCTGCCCAGCCTGCACGTGTTCATCTTCCTGATCGCCGGGCTGCTGAGCGTGCTGTGGATGCCATGGGGGTGGCTGACCCGCCGGTACCTGGGTGGCACCCCGTCGCCGGGGCGGGCCGCGGCCGCGCTGCTGGTGCTGCCGTCGGCGTGGCTGGTGGTGGAGCTGGTCCGCTCCTGGCAGGGCCTCGGCGGGCCGTGGGGCATGCTCGGCTCCAGCCAGTGGCAGGTGGGCCCGGCGTTGCGGCTGGCCTCGGTGGGCGGGGTGTGGCTGCTCAGCTTCCTCGTGGTGGGGGTGAACGTCACGGTCGCCGTGCTGGTGTCGGTGCGGGAGGCTCGGCTGCCCGCGGTGGCCTCCCTGGTGGCCACCGCGGCAGCGACCTCGGCCGCCTGGGCGTGGGCGCCGCGCCCGGACGTCGACGGCGGGGTGCGGATCGCCGTCGTGCAACCGGGCGTCGTGAACGGGCACGCCAGCAGCGAGAAGCGGTTCGACCGTGAGGAGCTGCTGACCCGGCGGCTCGCCGGACAGGGCGTCGACCTGGTGGTCTGGGGCGAGTCCAGCGTCGGCTACGACCTGGGGCAGCGGCCCGACCTGGCCCGGCGGATCGCCGCGCTGTCCCGGGAGACCGGCGCCGACCTGCTGGTCAACGTGGACGCACGGCGCGCCGACCGGCCCGGCATCTACAAGAGTTCGGTGCTCGTCGGCCCGGGCGGCCCGACCGGCCAGCGGTACGACAAGATGCGGCTCATCCCGTTCGGCGAGTACATACCGGCCCGCTCCGTGCTGGGCTGGGCCACCTCGGTCGGCCGGGCGGCCGGCGAGGACCGGCGGCGCGGCACCGAGCAGGTCGTGATGCACGTCGGGCACGGGCTGCGGGTCGGCCCGCTGGTGTGCTTCGAGACCGCGTTCCCCGACATGAGCCGCCATCTCGCCGAGGACGGCGCCGACGTCCTCCTCGGCCAGTCCTCCACCTCGACCTTCCAGCACAGCTGGGCCCCCGAGCAGCACGCGTCGCTGGCCGCCCTGCGCGCCGCCGAGACCGGCCGCCCGATGGTGCACGCGACGCTGACCGGTGTGTCCGCCGTCTACGGCCCGGACGGCCGGCGCCTCGGCCCGTGGCTCGGCACCGGCGCGAGCACCGCCCGCGTGTACGACGTGCCGCTCGCGCACGGCATCACACCGTACGTCCGCTACGGCGACTGGCCGGTGCACGGCGCGCTGCTGGTGCTGGCCGCGCTGGGCGCGACCGAGGGGATCCGGGCGCTCAGGCAGCGCCGGAGCGGTGCTGAACCGCTCGTACCACCCGCTCGCACAGCTCATGGGTCGCCAGCGCGTCCCGGGCGCTGAGCACCTTGCCCGCGCGGACGGCGTCGAGGAAGGTGAGGACCGCCTGCTCGATGCCGCGCTGCCGGGCCACGGGCACCCAGTCGCCGCGCCGGCGCAGCGTCGGCTGCCCCTTGTGGTCGACGACCTCGGCGAGGTTGAGCACCTGGCGCTTGGTGTCCTGCCCGGAGACCTCCAGGATCTCCTCGGCGGAACCACTGAGCCGGTTCATCACGCCGAGCGCGGTGAAGCCGTCCCCGGCGAGCTGGAGCACGACGTGGTGCAGCAGCCCGCCCTCGGTGCGGGCGCGCACGGTCACGTCGTCGACGGGGCCCGGCACCAGGAACCGCAGGGTGTCGACGACGTGGATGAAGTCGTCGAGGATCATCGAGCGGGGTTCCTCGGGCAGCCCGACCCGGTTCTTCTGCATGAGGATCAGCTCGCGCGGGTGCTCCAGGCACTGCGCGTAGCCGGGCGCGTGGCGGCGGTTGAAGCCGACGAGGAGTGTGACCCCGCGCTGCTCGGCGAGGGTCACCAGGCGCTCGGAGTCGGCGAGTTCGTAGGCGAGCGGCTTGTCGACGTACGTGGGTACGCCCGCCTCCAGCAGCCGGGTGACGATCTCCGGGTGGACGGCGGTGGGCGCGTGCACGAAGGCGGCGTCGAGGCCGGTGTCCAGCAGCGAGTCCAGGGTCGCGTGCCGGCGCTCGGCGGGCAGGTGCAGCGAGTCCGCGACCCCCTCCAGCGTGGCGGGTGTCCGGGTCTGGAGGTGCAGGTCGATCCCCGGCTGGGTGGCCAGCACCGGCAGGTACGCCTTCCGCGCGATGTCCCCGAGTCCGATGCAGCCGACCTTCACGTGCTCTCCCCTGCCGCTCGCGTGCGCGTACTACCCCCGGCAGCATACGGGGGCCGCCGGTCGGACCATGCGCCCGAGCCGGCGCCATCGACACCCGGAACGTCACCTTCCGGGCGCCAGGACCCCTCGTTGGGGGCGCGAGATCACCCGCGCGGGGGCATCTGCGTACGGTGCGCGGTGCCAAGGCGGGCGCCGACCCAGCAGAGTTGCCGGGTGCATCGAACGACGACGACCGCAGCACTCTTGGTCACCGTGGCCGTCTCGGCCCTGTCCGGCTGTGTGACGGTACAGCGCCCGGCGACACCCGGACCGCCGCCGGACACAGCGCCTTCGCGGCTCACGGCCGCCCGGCCGGAGGGCAGCGCACAGCCGCGGGTGGTGCAGGCACCGGCGCGGGAGGCCCTGGAGATGGCCGGACCGTCCAGGCACCCGCACCGCACCGCTCCGGCCGCCCCGCACCGGGCGGAGGCGGCACCGCCGGTCGCCCACCGCCCGCCGGCACCGCCCGCACACCCGCGCCCCGAACCCGCGCGACGGCCACCGACCGACGCCCCGGACGTGACGCGCCCGGCCCCGGGTGCCGCGGACCTCTGCGCCCTCGGCCGAAAATACGGCGGCTGGCGCGGGGACAGCCCGGAATCGGTGATCTGCGAACGGACATACGGCCGTTGATCCCACCGCCGGAACCCGCCCAAGGAGACCCGGCGGCCCATACCCGGGCGCGGGCGCTCCAGCCGGTGAGGCAAGGGGCAGGGATTCCGACCGGTGGGCCGCGGGACAACGACTTCAGCCGACGCGGCACGGGCGCAGGCAATCCAGCCGCGGAACGCGCGGCACGGGCGCCTGAGCCGGAGCCGCGGGCGCAGAGGAACCAGCCCGTGGGACACGCGACGCGGGCGCCTCCGCCAGTCAGTCACAGGAGGGCACCCCAGCCGGTGGGCCGCAGGGGCAGGAACTCCAGCCCGGGGCCCCGCGGGGGCAGGCACCCAGCCGGTGAGCCGAATGCACAGGCGCGTTAACCGGTAGGCCGCGGGCGCCCGTGAAACGCGGGGCGCAGACGCTTCAGCCGATGAGTCGCGGGCGCTCCGGCTGGTGAGCCGCAGGCGCAGGAACTCCAGCCCGTGGGACACGGGACACGGGCGCTTGAGCCAGTGAGCCGCAGGCGCGGGCACCCCAGTCGGTGAGCCGCAAGCGCAGGAACTCCAGCCCGGGGCCCCGCGGGGGCGGGTAATCCAGCCGTGGAACGCGGGGCGCAGGCGCTCCGGCTGGTGGGCCGCAGGCGCAGGGCCTGCAGTCCGTGGGACGCGGGCGCTTGAGCCAGTGAGCCGCAGGCGCGGGCGCCTCAGCCGGTGGGCCGCAAGCGCAGGAACTCCAGCCCGTGGGACACCGGACACGGGCGCTTGAGCCAGTGAGCCGCGGGCGCAGGGCCTCCAGCCCGTGGGAATCGGGACGCAGGCGCCTCAGCCGGTGAGCCACAGCGGCAGGCGCAGGCGCGGGGAAGGAGTCCGGGCCGTGAGGCGCGGAGCGTGAACGCTTCAGGCGGTGGGGCGCTGGCGGGGCGGGCGCCAGTGGTCGTCGCCCGGGGAGCCGTCCTCCCCCAGGTGCGATTCGAGTCGGCTGATCGCCGCCCACACCCCGTCGCCGTAGCCGTCGTCGGACAGGGAACCTGCGGCGTGGCGGGCTCGGCGCAGATGGCTGTGGGCGGCTTCGGCGCGGCCCAGTTTGGCGTAGTCGGCGGCCAGGTTGAGGTGGAGGGAGGGCAGGAAGGCGCGGACGCCCGGTGGGTCACCGGCGCCGCGGTCGCCCGCCAGCTCCTCCGCCGCCGACAACGCCCGAAGGTCCCAGGCCAGTTCGTCGGACGGGTCGTCCTGGGTGTCGGCCAGGTAGTGGGCCAGGGTGCAGCGGTGCAGCGCGGCCCCGTGCTCGCCGATCTCCGCCCACAACTGGAGGAAGCGGTGCCGGGCCTCCTCGCGGTCACCGCCGTGGTGCAGCATCACGACCTGTCCGATCCGCGTCAGCACGGCGTCCGGTGCCGCGTGCTCCTGTCGCTCCGCCACCACGTCCTCCGGGCCGTCGTCGGCTGTCTGGTCAGCCGTCTGCCCCGACGCTAACCGGCGGCGCGGGGAATCCCGGGCAGGCGGCTCCGTGCGACACGGGCCGCGCGGGCCCGGCCCCGGTCCGGCCGTGCCCGGGGCCCGTGGACACGGGTCAGCCCAGGTCGGGGATCCGCCAGTCGATGGGCTCGTGCCCCTGCCGGGCCACCGCCTCGTTGATCTGGGTGAACGGCCGGGAGCCGAAGAACTTCTTCGCGGACAGCGGCGACGGGTGCGCGCCCTTGACCACGACGTGCCGGCTCTCGTCGATCAGCGGGAGCTTCTTCTGCGCGTAGTTGCCCCACAGCACGAAGACCGCCGGGTCGGGCCGCGAGGCCACCGCGCGGATGACGGCGTCGGTGAACTTCTCCCAGCCCTTGCCCTTGTGCGAGTTGGCCTCGCCCTCGCGGACGGTGAGCACCGCGTTGAGCAGCAGCACGCCCTGCCGGGCCCACGGCATCAGATAGCCGTTGTCCGGGACGGGCAGGCCCAGCTCCTCCTTCATCTCCTTGTAGATGTTCCGCAGCGAGGGCGGCGTCCTCACACCGGGGCGGACGGAGAAGCACAGGCCGTGGCCCTGACCCGCGCCGTGGTACGGGTCCTGACCGAGGACGAGGACCTTGACCTGCTCGTACGGCGTCGCGTCCAGCGCCGCGAAGACCTCCTCGCGCGGCGGGTAGACGGGACCCCTCGCCCGCTCCTCCTCGACGAACTCGGTCAGCTCCTTGAAGTAGGGCTGCTGCAGTTCGTCGCCCAGAACCCCGCGCCAGGACTCGGGCAGCATGGCGATGTCGGTCACGTCAACGTCCTCACGGTGTCGATCAATTACGGCGTGCGGTCACTTCCAGGTCTCCGAACCTACAGGCGACCACCGACAACCGTTGCCGCGAGGCGGGATCACCAGCTGGTCTTGCGGTGCAGCTCCCACATCATCATGATCGTCGACGGGTCGAGGGCCTGCTCGCCGCCGGAGACGTCGTCGCTGGCCGCCACGTACTGCCGGCCCTGCCACAGGGGGACCAGCCGGGCGTCGTTCACCATGATCTGCTGGGCCGCCTCCAGGTCCTTCACCACCCTGGCGCGGTCGCTCTGGGCGCGCGAGCGGGGCAGCAGCACCGAGGTGATCTGCTTGTTCGGGTAGGGCGTGCCGAGGGCGTTGTGGTCACCGACGAACGGGGCGATGAAGTTGTCCGCGTCGGGGAAGTCCGGGAACCAGCCGCGGCCGAACACCGGGTACTCGCCCTTCTGGTAGCCGACGACGTAGGTCTTCCAGGGGCGGCTCTTGAGGGTGATCGTGAACAGGCCGGACGCCTCCAGCTGCCGCTTCAGCTCCCGGAACATCACGGCCGTCTCCGAGCCGTAGCGGTCGGTGGTGTACCAGAAGGTGAGCGGGACGCGCTGGGTGATGCCCGCGCCGGACAGGATCCGGCGGGCCTTGGCGACGCTCGGGTCGCCGAAGTCGTCGAAGAAGGCCGTGGTGTGGGCGGTCAGGCCCCTGGGGACCATGGAGTACAGCGGGTCCACGGTGTCCCGGTAGACCTTGTGCGCGATCGCGCCGCGGTCGACTACCTGGGCGACGGCCTTGCGGACGGCGGGCTGCTTGGCCCAGCTGTCCTTCGGGTTGAACACCAGGTAACTGATGTCGGTGCCCGCGCCGTCGAAGAGCTGGAGGTCCGAATTGCCCTGCCGCTGGAGGTCGATGATGTCGTCGGCGGCCAGACCCCGGTAGGTGACGTCGATCTGCTTGTCGCGCAGCGCCTTGACCATGCTGGACGAGTCCTGGAAGTAGCGGATCGTCACCGCGTTGTTCTGCCGGTCGGCGAACCCGCGGTACTGGTCGTTGCGGACCAGGACGGCCTGCTTCTCCTCTTCGTAGGACTGCAGCTTGTAGGGCCCGGAACCGAAGACCTTGCCGTCCTTGCGCAGGGAGCCGGCGGGGTAGTCGTCGGGGTCGACGATCGACATGGCCGGAGTGGCCAGCACGAACGGGAAGGTGGCGTCCGACTGGTTGAGGTGGAAGACCACCTCGCGGTCGCCGACCGCCTCGACCTTGTCCAGACTGCCGAGGAGTCCGGCGGGGCCGCCCGGGGCGTTGATGGTGCGGATGCGGTTGATGGAGTGCCGGACGGCCTCGGCGTTCAGCGCGTCACCGTCGGCGAACTTCATGCCCGCGCGCAGCTTGCAGCGGTAGGTGCGGCTGGCGCTGTCGGTGAACGAGCAGCTCTCGGCCGCGTCCGGCTGGGGGGTGGTGGCGCCGTTCGGGTACGCGAGGAGCGTCTGGAAGATGTTCCGGTACAGCTCCCAGGACCCGTCCCAGGCACCGGCGGGATCCAGCGTGCTGGGCGCGCTGGTGGTCCCCACGACGATCGGGCCCTTGCTGTCGGGATCGCCGTTGGACAGCAGACCACAGCCGGCCACCAGTGATATGGACGCGATCGCCGCGACTCTCCGCAGGAATCGGTTCCGGTTGAACACGCGCACGCTCCTCGATCTGCCATACCAAGGGTCGGCAGACCATACCGCAGCGCCCGGCTCCCCGAACCTCCTCCGGAACAGGACTTCTTGATCGATTGAGCTATGACTACGTTGTCATCCCACTGTGCGCCCCCAGAGGCGCGTTTCGGGCGCCGTTCCGCTGGGAAACGGCGCCCGAACGAGACGTACGGACAGGGGCGGTCAGCCCACGCCGGCGTTGAGGAAGAGGCCACCGTCCACGACGAGCGTCTGGCCGGTGACCCAGTCGGACTGGGTGGAGGTGAGGAACGCGGCCGCCCCGCCGATGTCGGCGGGTACGCCGAGCCGGCCCAGCGGGTAGGAGGCGGCGGCCTCCTCCTCGCGGCCCTCGTACAGCGCCTGGGCGAACTTGGTCTTCACCACGGCCGGGGCGATGGCGTTGACCCGGACCTTCGGCGCGAACTCGTGCGCCAGCTGCTGGGTCAGGTTGATCATCGCGGCCTTGCTCACTCCGTAGGCGCCGATGAACGGCGAGGGCGCCAGACCCGCGATCGAGGCGATGTTGACGATCGCGCCGCCGTTGTCCTTCTGCCAGGCGTGCCAGGTCTTCTGGGCGAGACCGAGCGCCGAGACGACGTTGGTCTCGAAGACCTTGCGGGCGACGTCCAGGTCGAGGTCGGCGATCGGCCCGAAGACCGGGTTGGTGCCCGCGTTGTTGACCAGGAAGTCGACCCGGCCGAAGGCCTCCATGGTGCGCGCGACGGCCTCGCTCTGGTGGGCGAGGTCGTGCGCCTTGCCGGCGACACCGATGACGCGGTCCGCGCCGAGGCGGTCGACGGCCTCCTTCAGCGTGTCCTCGTTGCGGCCGGTGATGCACACGCGGTCGCCGCGGGCGACCAGCGCCTCGGCGACGCCGTAGCCGATGCCGCGGCTGGCGCCCGTGACGAGGGCGACCTTGCCGGACAGCTCCGGAAGTTCAGTCATGTCCGTGTTCTCCGCGTTCTCCGTGTTCCCGGGACCTAGTTCAGCGGTCCGCCGGCGACGTACAGCACCTGGCCGGAGACGAAGCCGGCCGCCTCACCCGTGAAGAAGGCGATGGCGTTGGCGATGTCCTCGGGCTCGCCGACGCGCTGCACCGGGATCTGGGTGGCGGCGGCCGCCTTGAAGTCGTCGAAGCCCATGCCGACGCGGTCGGCGGTGGCCTTGGTCATCTCGGTGGCGATGAAGCCGGGGGCGACGGCGTTGGCGGTGATGCCGAACTTGCCCAGCTCGATCGCGAGGGTCTTGGTGAAGCCCTGCAGACCGGCCTTGGCGGCGGAGTAGTTGGCCTGGCCGCGGTTGCCGAGCGCCGAGGAGGAGGAGAGGTTGACGACCCGGCCGAAGCCTGCGTCGACCATGTGCTTCTGCACTGCCTTGGTCATCAGGAAGGAGCCGCGCAGGTGCACGTTCAGGACGGTGTCCCAGTCGGAGACGCTCATCTTGAACAGCAGGTTGTCGCGGAGCACGCCCGCGTTGTTGACCAGGATCGTCGGGGCGCCGAGCTCCGCGACGATCCGGGCCACGGCCGCCTCGACCTGCGCCTCGTCGGAGACGTCCGCGCCGACCGCGATCGCCTTGCCGCCGGCCGCCGTGATCTTCTCGACGGTCTCCTTGCAGGCGGCCTCGTCGAGGTCGATCACGGCGACCGCGCGACCCTCGGCGGCCAGTCGTACGGCGGTGGCCGCGCCGATGCCGCGCGCCCCACCGGTGACTACCGCGACCCGCTGTTCTGTGGTGGACATGTGCTGCTTCTCCTCGCCCTTGAGAGAACCTGTCTGGCCCTTTTGCGTGAGGACCCGTCGGCCCTTCGAGAGAACCTGTCATGCGGTGAGCGACCGCTTAGTACCTTCCGCACCCGTGACGCTAGAGACCCTGGCACCCGGTGTCAACGGGACACCGGGGCGGTGTGATCCATTACCTCACCAGGAGATCCAGCAGACGCTCGGTCTCGGCCACCGGATCGGCGGTCAGACCGGTGTGCACCGGCCCGGGCTGCACGATCGTCGAGCGGGGCGCGATCAGCCAGCGGAAACGGCGCCCCGCGTCGTCGCCGGCCGCCTGACCGGCCCCCTCCCCGCCCGCGCAGACACGCTCGACGGCGCCCAGCGCGGCCCGCACTCCGGCCACGTCCACGCCCGGGTCGAGGGCCAGCAGCCGGGCCTCGTCCAGATGGGTGCGGGCGCCGACGTACGCCTGGGCGCGGCAGTACAGGAGCACGCCCGCGTTGACGCACTCGCCGCGCTCGACGCGGGGCACGATCCGCAGCAGCGCGTACTCGAACACGTCCCGGTCGCCGCCCTGGCCCGGCCGGGTGATGTGGCGCTCGGTCACATGACCGGCCATGTGGATGTGGCGCTCGCTCACTTGCCCTCCTCGATACCGGTGATGCGCTCGGCGATGACGGCCGCGCGGGCCAGCAGGGGCCGGGCGTAGGCGCGGCGCAGGTCGTCCGGGGTGTCGAAGCCGGGCTCGTCGGCGAGCCAGACGTCGGGGATCTCGGCGGTGACCTCGGCGAGGAGGTCCTCGGTGACCAGGGGCGCCAGCTCGGCCGCCGCGGCGGTGACGTCCGGGGCGAACCGGGCGAGGGCGTGGTCGGAGGCGTCGTAGGGGCGGGCCGCGGAAGCCTCGGCGGAGGGCCAGTTGTGGTGCCAGATCATCGTGGCGCCGTGGTCGATGAGCCACAGCTCGCCGCGGTGCACCAGGAGGTTGGGGTTGCGCCAGGAGCGGTCGACGTTGTTGATCACCGCGTCGAACCAGACGATCCGTCCGGCCTCCGCCGGGCTCACCGGGAAGGCGAGCGGGTCGTAGCCGAGGGCCCCGGAGAGGAAGTCCATGCCGAGGTTGGTGCCGTCGCTGGACCTCAGCAGCTCCTGCACCTGCTGCTCGGGTTCGCCGAGGCCCAGCACGGAGTGCAGGCGCAGGGTGACCAGGCGCGGCATCCGGAAGCCCAGTCTGCGGGCGAGTTCGCCGCACACCACCTCGGCGACCAGCGTCTTGCGGCCCTGTCCTGCGCCGGTGAACTTCATGACGTACGTCCCGAAGTCGTCGGCCTCGACGAGCCCCGGCATCGAGCCGCCCTCACGCAGGGGCGTGATGTAGCGGGTCGCGGTGACTTCCTTGAGCATCGCCCCAGGTTACTGGGGCGGCGGGCGCCCGGGCCCGCGGCCGGCCGGCACCGTGCACGCGGTCCGCGCGGGGGCGGTCGGTGAGGCGGCGGTTCGCGCGATGGCGGGAAGGATCCGGTTGTGCCTCTGAACAAGGGGTGCCCGGGGGCCGTACCCCTGGACGAACCGGGAACAGCTCCGCGGAAGGGAACGCCCACATGACCAGCGCCTCGCTCACGCCCGAATCGACACCGGCCCGCCGTACCGTCATGGCGGCGGCCGGAGCGGCCGGGCTCGCCGCCGCGCTGACCGCCTGCGGTTCGGGCGACGACTCGTCGAACACCGGAACCACCGGAAACAGCGGGACCGGCGGGACCGGCGGGGACACCGGGGCCGGCTCCGGCTCGGCCGGCGGTACCGCGCTGGCCAGGACCGCGGACATCCCCGAAGGGGGCGGCAAGGTCTTCGAGGACAAGGGCGTGGTGGTCACGCAGCCGGCGGCCGGGACCTACAAGGCGTTCTCCTCGAAGTGCACCCACCGGGGCTGCACCGTGGGCAGCGTCGCGGACGGCGTCATCGTCTGCCCGTGCCACAACAGCCACTTCTCCGCCGAGGACGGCAGCGTGAAGAAGGGACCGGCGACGCAGCCGCTGCCCGCCGCGAAGATCACCGTCTCCGGCGACGAGATCAAGCTGGCCTGAGCCGCCTCACGCCCGGCGGTCCGGACGGCCGAGGCAGCCGAGGAGCTGGTCCGTGGTCGTGATCGTGGCGACCAGCGCGAGGGTGTTGCGGATCATGGCGGGCGTGTAGTCGGCGGGCACGCCGGCGATGGCGTCGGCCGGGACGACGGCGGTGTAGCCGCGGTTGACCGCGTCGAACACCGCGTTGGGCACCGCCACGTTGGCCGAGACGCCGGTGACGACCAGGGTGCGGCAGCCGAGGTTGCGCAGCAGGGCGTCGACCTCGGTGCCCTGGATCGGCGACAGCCCGTGCAGCCGCCGTACGACGAGGTCCTCCTCGGCGACCTCGATCGGGGGCGCGACCCGCACCGCCGTGGTCCCGGTCAGTTGCTGGACGGGGAGCCGTTCGGCGGCGCGGAAGAGGCGGGCGTTGCGGCTGGCGCCGCGGCCGTCGGGGCGGCGCTCGGCCAGGGCGTGGATCACCTGCACCCCGCCGGCGTGCGCGGCGGCGACCAGCCGGGCCACGTTGCGCAGGGCTCCGGAGGAGCGGGCCTCGCGGGCGAGTTCGGGCAGCGCGCCGTCCGGCCCGACCACCCCGCGCTGGCACTCCACGGTCAGCAGCACGGTCCCCGTGGGGTCGAGCAGCGCGCGCAGCGCTTCGTCCGACGGCATGGCGCCTCCCGTCACGGGGTTGCGGGGCGGTGAGAGTATCCGGATCGAGGCGCGAGGGGAATGCCGACCCATTCCTTTTTCTGACGTGATGTCAGAGGATCACCGCAGGACGGACGTTCTCTGGCACGACGTGGGAGAAAGAGGGGGCCGTATGACTGTCACGGATCAGCGCCGGGGCCGGAAGATCATGATGACGCCCGGGGAGCTGGACGAGTTCCTGACGACCCAGCGCACCTGCCGGGTCGCGACCGTCTCGGCGGACGGCGCGCCGCACGTGAGCGCGCTGTGGTTCGCCTGGGACGGCAGCTCGCTGTGGCTGTACTCGGTGGTGCGCAGCCGGCGCTGGGCCCAGCTGAGCCGCGATCGCCGGGTGGCGGTCGTGGTGGACTCGGGCGAGGAGTACGACGCGCTGCGCGGGGTCGAGCTGTCCGGGCGGGTGGAGTTCGTGGGCGAGGTGCCGCGGACCGGTGAGCTGTGCGCCGAACTGGACACGGCCGAGACGCTGTTCGCCCGCAAGAACTTCGGCCTGGACGAGATGCCGCACGACGGCCGGCACGCCTGGGCCCGGCTGACCCCGGAGAAGATCGTGTCCTGGGACTTCCGCAAGCTGGGCGCGTCCTGAGCACGCGCCCTCGGCACGCCTCCCGGGGCACGCGTCCCGGAACGCCCGTCCCGGGGCACGCGCCCGAGGGCACGTCTCTCAGGGCGTGCCTGCCGGGGCACGCCCCGGGTGCCGGTCCAGTCGCCGGGCCGCCGTCCGCAGGGCCTCGACCGCCGCGCGGATCGAGGGGCGGCGGTCGGCGTCGGCCCGCCAGACGACGTAGACGTGCCGGCGCACGCGCTGGGCGAGCGGGACCAGGACGATGCCGTCCGGCACCGGGTGCCGGCCCAGCAGCGGCGCGATGCACACGCCGAGCCCCGCTGCCACCAGGCCGAGCTGGGTGTGGGTCTCGCCCGCGCGGTGGCCGACGAGGGGTTCGATGCCCTTCGAGCGCAGTGTGAACATCAGCCACTCGTGGCAGAACTCGCCCTCGCCCCAGGTGATCCACTCGTCTTCGGCGAACTCGGCGAGGTCCACCTCCTCGCGGTCCGCGAGCCGGTGCCCGGCGGGCATGGCGACGTCGGCCGGATCGTCCAGCAGGGGTGCCTTGACCAGGCCGTCGGGCACGGGCATCGGCTTGTTGTACCAGTCGAGGACGACCGCGAGGTCGAGGTCACCGCGTACGACGCCGGCGATGCCCTGCTCGGGCTCCAGCTCGCTGGAACGCACCCGCAGTCCGGGGTGCGCGGCGCGCAGTTCGGCGAGCGCGGCCGGGAACAGGCCACGGGCGGCGGTGGGGAACGCCGAGAGGCGGAGTTCGCCGACGACCTGACCGCGGTGCGCCTCCAGGTCCGACTGGGCGAGCTCCACCTGCGACAGGATGCGGGCGGCGTGCTCGGACAGCAGCCGTCCGGCGTCGGTGAGCCGTACGCCCCGCCCGTTCTTGGCGAGCAGCCGCTGGCCGACCTCCCGCTCCAGCTTGCCGAGCTGCTGGGAGACCGCGGACGTCGTGACGTGCAGGGCGTCGGCTGCGGCGCTCACCGAGCCGTGCCGGGCGAGGGCGTCGAGGGTGCGCAGGCGCTCCAGGTTCAACATGTAAGTGATTCTAAGAGGTACCCGGTGAGAAATTTCGATTGTGCTAAGAGGTTGCCTCCAGCATCGTGGAGAGCATGAGCACGGTCCCCGCATCCACGGCCCAGTCCCCTGGCCGGTCGCCCGGCCAGGCCGCAGAGCCGCCTCGACTGGCGCCTGCGCTTCGGCGCCCTGTCGCTGATCTGGGGCTTCAGCTTCCTGCTGATCAAGGTGGGCACGGAAGGCTACGCGCCCTTCCAGGTCACCCTGGGCCGGCTCGTGTTCGGTACGGCGGTGCTGGCGGCCGCCATGGCAGTGAAGCGGGAGCGGCTGCCGCGCGGGGCACGGACCTGGGCGCACCTGACGGTCGCCGCGTTCTTCCTGAACGCCCTGCCGTTCTCCCTCTTCGCCTACTCGGAGCTGACCATCCCGTCCACGCTGGCCGGGATCTGCAACGCCACCTCGCCGCTGTGGGGCATGGCCCTGTCCATGGTGGCGCTCTCCGAGGACCGGCCGACCCGGGTCCGCTTCGCCGGTCTCGGCCTGGGTTTCCTCGGTGTCCTCACGGTGCTGGGGGCCTGGCAGGGCTTCCACGGGCTGGACGCCACCGGAACCGCGATGGCGCTGCTGGCCTCGCTGAGCTATCCGGTCGGGTGGATCCACGTCCGGCGCACGCTGGCGGGGACGGGGAACTCCCACCTGTCGATGACGGGCGCGCAGCTGCTGGTGGCCACGGTCCAGCTGGCCGTGGTGACCCCGCTGTTCACCGGCTTCCCGGCGCACTTCTCCTTCGGTCCGCTGCTGGCGATCGCCGCGCTGGGGGCCCTCGGGACCGGGCTGGCCGTGCTCATCCAGTACGGGCTGGTCGCGGAGGTCGGGCCCACCACCGCGCAGATGGTCACGTACTTCATCCCGGTCATCGCGACGGCCGCCGGGGTGGCGATCCTCGGGGAGTCGCTGCACTGGACCACACCGGTGGGCGCGGTGATCGTCCTCGCGGGCGCGGCCCTCACCCAGGTGAAGCCGAGGCGCAGCACCAGCTGAGGACAACGCCGGGCCGCCGGCGAGGTGGGCATCCGGCCCGGCCCGGCACAGCGGTTCCCGGTCCCTGGGCCGGCAGGCTCCGTGCCTCTCGGCCGGGAGCCCACCTCCCCGTACGTCCGCCCCGGGCCGCCGGCGAGGTGGGCATCCGACCTGGCCCGGCAGCAGTTCCCAGTCCCTGGGCCGGCAGGCTCCCGGTCGCGGGCCCGCCTCCACGTACGTCCGCCGGGCCTCCGGCGAGTGCGGCACCGCCCGGCATCCGCATCACGATCTCGACGCTGACCCCCGAGG